>JALONY010000420.1 GCA_025454715.1 Anaerolineae bacterium | reverse complement strand
GGCGTCTCGATCAACACCCGCGCCACCTCGCGCTCCGCGTCCATCACGAACACATCGCCGTTGAAGGCGTCGGCGAGGCGGCGCGCCAAGCGCACCGCGCCGCTGGCGGCCACGAGGTCGATGTCCTTGAGCGGGTAGCCCAAGTACGCATCGCGCACGGCACCCCCGACGATGTGAACGGGGACGCTATCGTCTTGGTCGAGCAACCAGTCGGCGAGGTCGAGCAACAGGTCTGGCCACAGCAACGGGCGGGTGGGGGTGCGCGGGGTGAGGTCAGTCATGCGATAGCTTGTCCAAATCGACCACCCCGACGAACGGCAGGTTGCGGAAGCGCTCATCGAGGTCGAGGCCGTAGCCGAACACGAACTTGTCCTCGATGGTGAAGCCGACGTAATCGACCACCATCGGCACCTGACGGCGGGCGGGCTTATCGAGCAGGGTGCAGATTTTGAGGCTGGTCGGTTTGCGCGTCCACAGCATCTCGACCACGCGGCTGAGGGTAAAGCCGCTGTCGATGATGTCCTCGACGATCAGCACGTCCTTGCCGGTCACGCCGACCGTCAGGTCGTGGTCGATGCGGACGTTGCGGTTGGTGCTGCGCGCCCCTTTGCCATAACTGCTGACGGCCATGAAGTCCATCTCGTGCGGCACGTCAATCTTGCGGGCGAGGTCGGTCATGAACATCACCCCGCCCTTGAGGATGCAAATCAGGATGAGCGAGGTCGAGCTGGCGTAGTCATGCGAGATTTGCGCCCCGAGCTGCGCGATGCGCGCTTGCAGGGTGGCCTCGTCGAGGAGGACTTCTTTCAGGTAGTGTTGATAGGGGTGCTGCATCTGAACCTCATGTTTCGGACGTAACGTTTTTGTAGTATATCAGGTGGCCTGTGCGCTATTTAAGGGACGGAAAGGGGAATAATCGGTGAGAATGATGCGGATTTGGCTGGTGATGGGGCTTGTTTTGGGGGGGATGGGGGCTGTTTGGGCGCAAGAGGCCGCGCCCGAGCCGGTTTTGACGCTGGCGCATGACGATGTGGTGACGATGGCGGCGTGGTCGCCGGACGATGCGCGCATCGTGACGGCCTCGGAAGACCGGCAGGTGCGCGTGTGGGACGCCGCCGAGGGTGAGGCGTTGGCGCAATGGGGCGCGGTTCGCGTGTGGCGCGTGGGGGACGAGGCACCCGTGTTCGAGGCGATGCACGCGGGGGTGCGCGGCGCACTGCTCAGCGGTGACGAGGCGCGGTTGTTGACGTGGGGCGGCGCGGCGGGCGAGGTCACGCTGTGGGCGATCGATCGCGGCGAGGTCGTGGCGTCCTACCTGCACGCCAACGAGGTCTTGAGCGCGGCATGGGCTGCCGATGAACGCCTGCTGTTTACGTTCATGGTCGGCGGCACGGCCATCACGTGGGAAACGGAGTCCGCTCAAGCCGTCAGCACCCAAAATTTTGGGGCTGGGGCGTTGGGCGCGCAGCGCAATGCCGATGGGCGTTGGGTTCTGGTCTGGACGCGTAACGACGGGGTCTTGGTGTATGCCCCCAACTTCAGCCTCGCGATGGTGCGGATGCCGCACCGCACGTTCGTGCAGGGGGCGACGTGGAACGCCGACGAGACCCGTATCTTGAGCTGGGCCGCCGACGACACCGCCCAGCTTTGGGATGCCGCGAGTGGCGAGCCGTTGCTGACGTTGCGGCACATCGACTGGGTGGAGGGCGCACGCCTGAGCCGCGATGAAACCCGCGTGCTGACATGGGCATATGACAGCGCGGTGGTGTGGTCTTCCGACGGGGAGCGCCTCGCCGAATTGCGCCACGACTTGCTGGTGACCGGCGCGGCGTGGAACGCCGACGAGACCCGCGTGCTGTCGTGGTCGTGGGACAAGACGGCGCGGGTGTGGCAACCCTAATCCCCCGATGCCCGAGGTTGTGAGGCGGTGGGCTTGCGGCTATCATCGAAGGCCAAAACGATGACGATGGGACGTAAGCATGGCAGAGACGATGGACAGCCCGTGGCGTTTGCACCTGACCAGCTCGGTGGTCATCCAGCTCGATATTCTGCACGGCAAGCAGGCGGTGCTGGCGGCGTGGGCCGAGGACGGTAGCGTCTTTTATTATGACTTGCAGACGGGCAAAGAGCTGGGGAAAAGCAAGTTTGCACTGCCCAAGACCGACGACTTCGGCGATGAGGCGTGGAAACAGTTCTTGCCCACGCTCAAAGGCTCCAAAGGGGTGGTGCTGCCGCGCATCCGCGCCAAAGGCGGGCAGGTCTGGACGGCGGACAACGGCCTGACGGCGGTCATCTACCGTGGTGGGGCGCGCCTGACCCATCTGACCGCCGCCGATGGCAAGGCCAAGCCTTACGGCTTCGACGTGACGCCGCTGGCGTTGGCGGTAGACCCCCAAACCTATACCGCTGCCGCGTTGGACGCCGAGGGCGCGCTGTTGGTTGCCAAGCCGGACGGCACGGTCAAGACGGTGCAGCTCGGCCTCGCGCCTCAGCTCGATTTGACGGCCAGCGTCAAGATTGCGCGGGGCGCGGGGCGCATCGCCCTGACCGATGGGGTGGTGTTGCTGGTGACGGACGGGGCAGGGGGGCGCTTGGCCACCCGCGAGTTGTCGTATGCGTGCGGGTTGCTGGCGTTGTCGCAGGACGGCACCCGCGTGCTGACCTATGACAGCGACTCGGCGGTCTTGCGCGTGTATCAGGCCGATGATTTGACTCTGACGCACCAGCGTTTCGTCTCGGACTTGATGACCACCGCCCGCACGGTGAAATTGTTCGACGATGAGGTGCGCCCGTCCAACCGTGCCGCCTTGTCCGCGCTGACGTGTGACGGGTTGGAGCACATCGCATTCGCCATTATGGGGCACGTGTGCGCCGCCTCGCTGGAGCACCTGAAGCTCAAAAACATGTCGATGATCGTGCCTCAAGCGGTGGCCGAGGCCGCTCCGCCGGTGATTGCGCCCAGCAAGCCACTCCCGCCCGCGCCCGTGAGCAAGAAGGCGTCCGCGGCCAAGGCGGCCAACAAGCCGGCCTCGAAACCGGCGGCCAAGGCGGCCAAGCCCGCGCCGGTTGCGCCCATCCCCTCACCCCCAGCCCCTCTCCCACTGGCGGGGCGAGGGGAGAAGGACGAGGGCAAAGCGCCCGTGCCGGTCGTGCCCGCGCCGGTTTCACCACCCCCCGCCCCTGTACCGGTTGAGGCGCGAGGGGTGCAAGATAAGAGCCAA
>JALONY010000419.1 GCA_025454715.1 Anaerolineae bacterium | reverse complement strand
TTGGTGGCGTATTGGGCGGGGGTGTAGACGCCTTGCACGCCGATGAAGTCGGCATCCTCGCGCAGCCACGTCGCCACGGTCAGCGGTTGCGGGCCGACGGCCTCGACGGCACGGCGCAGCAGGTGCACCGAGTCGTAGTAGGCCGCGCCGAGGTCATTGGGGGCTTCGCCGTATAGGTCGGTGTAGTTGGCGGCGAATGTGCGGCTCGACCAATCGAGGGCGCTGACCGACCACGGCACGACGCCATGCAGTGCGATGCCGTCCGGCACGGTCAGGGTGGCGGCCAGCGAGTCGTTGAGGTAACCGTAGAACACGGTGCCTTGCCAACCGGCGGCGGCCAGCGAATCAATCAAGCTTTGGGCGGCGGCGGGCGTCGTCCACGCATAGACGACCTCGACCGACTGCGCGGCGATTTGGGCGGCCAAGCCCGACAGGTCGGTTTGGTCGGGGGCGTGCTCGAGGCTGAGCACGATTTCGCCGTCATCGGCGGCGCGCACCGCGTCACGGACGGCGCGGGCGGCGTTCAGGCCGTAGTCGGCACGCGCCGACACGCTGGCAAACTGCGTCAATTCCAGCGTCTCGACCGCGTAAGTGACGGCGGCGCGGGCTTGGGTCAGGTCGTTGGCGCGGGCTTGATACAAGAAGCGCGCCGCGGCCAGCGTCGGTGAAGTCAGGCCGGTGGCGGTGACCAGATAGGGGACGGCGGCGGCATCGGCGGCGAACGGCGCGGGCAGTACCGCCTCGGCGGGGGTACCGGCCTCATAGGTGCGGAGGCGCAGGGTGTAACGGACGGTTTGGGGGCCGAGGATGCCACCGGCGTCGTTGATTTCGCGCACGGCCAATTCGACGGCTTGCTCGATGGCGCGCCCGCTGTCGGCCTCGGTATCGGCGATGAGGGCGAAGGTGTAGATGGCCTCGCGGCTGGCCTCTTCCTCGGTCACGTCGGCGACGAAAAAGCTCGGGCAGGTGGTGCACACGTCATCGGCGTAGCGGGCGGCCTCGAGGTTGCCCGCGCCGTTGCCCAGCTCAATCAGGCGGACGGTGTTGGGCACGCCGTTGACATAGACGCCCTGCACGCCGGTGTACTCGGCACCGGTCAGGGCGGTGCGGGTGAGCGCCTCGGCGTCACGCAAGGCTTGCGCGGCCAAGTAAATCGCGTCGAAGTAGGCGGCGGACTCATCGGCGGGGTTTTCGTCCCAACGGGCGATGTAGTCGCTGACGAACTCACGCGAGGCGGCGTCATCGGCGGCTGCCGTCCAGACGACCGGCGCGTACAAGCCGTCGGCGTTGCGCGGCGGGTTGACGGTGACGATGACGCCGGAGCCTCGAGCGTGTAGACGAAGGCGGCTTGTGCCCCTGCGTCACGGATGGAGCGGGCGTCGCTGGCGAAGTCGGTTTGGTCGGCCTCGTGGGTCAGGCGCACGGCCAGCGCGTCCGCGCCGATTTCGGTCGCGAACGAGTCGGCACCGGCGTCGGCGGCGGTGGTGTCGGCGTTGACCACGGCGATGTCGGTGAAGGCGCGGATGGTCGTCAGGTAATCGGCGGCGGCCACGATTTGGGTGCGGAGCGCGGGCGCGAGCTTGAGGGCGACGGTCGGGGCGGTGTCGTCCTCGGCGTAGTAGAGCACCGTGACGCCCTCGGCGTTGTCGATGACCGTATCGCGGAAGCTGGCATTGAGCGGCGCGATGATCAGGTCGGCACCGTCGTCGAGCGCCTCGTCTACGGCGTCGGCGGCGTCATCGGCACTGGTGGCGGTGTATTGGCGGATGTCGAGGGTGTAGCGGGTGCCGTCGCTGGCCTCGATACCGTCGGACGAGTCGCGCAGTTGCTCGGCGGCCAGCACGGCGGCTTGATAGGCGAGGCGGTCACGTTGGGCGTCGCTGCCGACCGAGGACACGATGACCGCGATTTGGCGGCTTTCGGTGTCTTGTGCCGAGGCGGCGGAGGTGCTGAGCAGGAAGGCCAAGAGCAGGGTGGCGAAAAGGACACGGTTCACGGGGCGGTTGCTCCAAGGTGTGTTATTCATAGCGAAGCGCCTCGATGGGTTGGAGGCGTGCGGCGCGGCGGGCAGGCCAGACGCCGAAGAAGACGCCGACCATGACCGAGAAGCCGAGGCCGAGCACGACGGATTCGACGGTGGTATTGGCCGTCAGGACGCCGGTGGCGTTGATGAGCTGACCGACCCCGATGCCCAGCAGCACCCCAATCAGGCCGCCGGTGGTGCTGAGGACGACCGTCTCGATCAGGAATTGCTGGAGGATGTGCGACGGGCGAGCGCCCAACGCCTTGCGGAGGCCGATTTCACGGGTGCGCTCGGTGACCGAGACGAGGCTGATGTTCATGATGCCGATGCCGCCGACCAAGAGCGAGACGCCCGCGATGGCGCCCAACAGGACGGTCAGCACGCCGGTGACGGTCGAGGCGGCATCGAGGAGTTGCTGTTGGTCGAACAAGATGAAGTCGTTCTCGTCCTCGACGCGCAAGTCGTGCTGGCGGCGCAGGATGCGCTCCATCTGGTCTTGGGCGGGCTCGATGTTCTCAGCCTCGGCCACCGAGACGATGATCGAGCTGAGCACGCGCCGTGAGCTGGCGACCGCACGCGCCTCGAACAGGCTGCGGTAGCTGGTGGTCAGCGGCACGTAGATTTGGAAGTTCGGGTCGGCACCGAAACCGGCGTCGCGCTCTTGCATCACCCCGATGATGAGGATGCGTTGCCCGTTGACGCGGATGGTGCGCCCGACCGGGTTGAGGCTGCCGAACAATTCTTCGGTGATGCCGGTGCCGATGACCGCCACGCGCGCGGCGTTATCGTACTCGGTCTGGTCGAATGGCCGCCCGACCTCGACGTTGAGGTTGTTGGCGGGGAAGTACTCGGGCGTGGAGCCGATGACGCGCCCTTGCACCGAGCCGTTTTCGTTCTTCATCTGCGCGCCCGCGATATATTGCGGCACGACGTAGGTCAGGCCATCGACGCCACTGCGGATGGCGTCGGCGTCCTCGACCGACAAGTTGCTGATGGACGGCGCATTTTGGATGAAGACGAGGTTGGTGCCGATGGCGTTGATTTGGTCGGTGATGGCCGATTGCGCGCCTTGCCCAATCGAGAGGAGCGAGACGACCGCCATCACGCCGATGATGATGCCCAGCATGGTGAGGGCGGCGCGCAATTTGTTGGCGCGCAGGGCGTCGAAGGCCACCCCGACATTTTGGCCGAGGCTGACCGAGCTGGCACCGCGGGCTTGCAGCGCGTTGAGCGTGACCGGCGCGGGGAGCAACTCTCGCAGGATCATGCCCAGCATGGCGGCCAGACCGACCCAAAACAACGGCGAGAGGTAATCGGTGAAGCCAACGGCGAGAGGTAATCGGTGAAGCGCACGGCGCGGATGAAGCTGTTTTGGGCGGCGAGGGCGTAGACGAAGTAGGCACCCGCCACGACCGCCCCGATTCGGATGAGCCAATCGAAGGTGGTGGCGTGCTTGGGGCTGCGCGTGCCGAAGGCTGCGCCCAGCACAATCAGCAAGCCACCCAGCGCCACCAGCCACGGCGCGAGTTGTGATGTTGGGGCGAAGACGGCCAAGACCGAGGCGACCAACACCCGCTGTTGCAATGGGCTGAGCGAGCTGTTGGCGAGCGCGGCGGCTCCGCCGTCGTCCCCGATGCTTTGGCTGTTGAACTGGGTGGGCAGGGTGAAGTCGTCGGGCATGTCGATGCCGATGACCGTCTCGATGATGTCGCGCACCAGCGCGTCGTCGTTGAGCCAAGACGGGGCGGTC
>JALONY010000052.1 GCA_025454715.1 Anaerolineae bacterium | reverse complement strand
ACGCCCTCGTCGAGGAGCAATTCGCGGCAGACCTCGGCCTCGCTGCGCCGCTGCGTCTCCGATTGGCCGCCGGTGCAGATGATGACCGGCGCGAGGCCGTCTTGGTAGGCGCGTGCCGCCCACACACTGCGGCGGTAGAGCGCATCGCCCGGGCCCCCATCGCGGCGCAAGCCCGCGCCCAAGACGATGATGACATCCGATTTTTGTGCGGTCGAGCGGTCGCCCGCCCACACGATGAGGCCGCCCATGACCCCGCAAGCGGCCACCCAGACCGCTAGAACGACCGCAGTGATGCGGAAAACGGTGCGCCAGCGCGGGCGGCGGAAGGAAAGTGATGGCAAGGATTGTGCTCCTGTTGGCTTCCGTTGGGCTGCATTATAGGACAAGCCACCCATAGGCGGGATATTGCGTTGGGCGTCCGGTGGTTTTGGGGGGTCAAGTTCTTGCGAATCGCCTCGTTATCGACTACATTTAATATTAGGCAAAGTGTCCATATGCTCACCGTTGGGCAAACACGACACCGCCTGTACGCAAGAACACTGTTGAATCTGATAACCGCCCGATTTGGGCGAGTGCGAACGTGCCGGTCATCACATCCCTAGAGGTGCAAAAACGCAACAAAGAGCGCGTCAACGTCTATCTGGAAGGGGAGTATGCGTTCAGCCTCGGCATCATGGAGGCCGCCCGCTTGCACAAGGGGCAGACGCTGACCGACTCGGAGGTGGTGCGCCTCAAGGAAGAAGACCTCGTGGCCAAAGCGGTCGATAGCGCGGCGCGCTTCTTGGGGCATCGCCCGCGCAGCATCGCCGAAGTGCGCCGCAACCTCGCCGAGAAGGACTATGACGAGGGCGTGATTGAGGCGGCTTTGGGACGCCTGACCACCTTGGGCTACTTGGACGATTGGGCGTTTGCGCGCTACTGGATTCAAAATCGCACGCAGTTCAAGCCGCTGGGCACTGCCGCCCTGCGCTTTGAATTGAGACAAAAAGGCGTCCCCGACGCCATCGTCCAAGCCGTGCTCGGTGAGGTGGACGACGAGTCGGGCGCGTATGCCGCCGCCACGCCGCTGCTCAAGCGGATGCGCGGCCAAACGCGCAAGGCTGCCCGCGAAAAGCTGGCCAGCACGCTGGGGCGGCGCGGGTTTCGGTTCGACGACATCCGTACCGCCATCGAGCGACTGTTCGAAGAATACGACGAAGAAGACCCCACCTTTTTCGGCTTGGGCGGGGCGTCTGGGGCAAACTCCGAAGACGACTGACCCCCGAAACATACGAAAGGACGGAAGCGGATTGCCACAAGCACCGCGCAACACACATGGAAGTCATCATCGCATTGGTAGCAGCCGTGGTCGGTGCCGGTTTGGGCGCCGCAGCGGGCTGGTTTCTTGGGATTCGTAATCACGATCAAGCACAGACCGCCAAAGGCCAAAGCATCCTCCAATTGGCCAACATCGAAGCCGAGAAGGTGAAGTTGCAAGCCAAGGCCAACGCCGAGGCCGCGCTGAAAGAGGCCGAGCAACGCTCCAAGCGCTTGTTGGAAGAGGCCGAGCAAGTCAACGCCCGCCGCCGCCGTGACATCACCGAGGAAGACGAGCGCATCCAGCGCCGCCGCAAAGAGGTCGATGAGCAACGCGAGCGCCTCGAGCAGCGTGACCGCCAGCTCAACAAGCGCCAAAGCACCCTCGAGAAGCGCGAGGCCGACCTGAGCAAGGCCGAGCAAGAGAAGCTGGAAGCCCTGCAACGGGTGGCCGAAATGACCCTCGACGAGGCGCGCCGCGAGGTGCTCATCAAGGCCGAGACCGACTCGCGCAGCGATATGGCGCGCATCGTCCGCCAAGTGGAGGCTGAGGCGCGTGAAGAGGCCGACACCCGCGCCCGCAACGTGATTTCGTTGGCCGTCCAGCGCCTCGCCAGCGAGCACGTCAACGAGATTGCCGTCAGCGTCATCCCGTTGCCCAATGACGAGATGAAGGGGCGCATCATCGGGCGTGGCGGGCGCAACATCCGCGAGTTCGAGATGCGCGCTGGCGTCGATGTGGTGGTCGATGACACCCCCGAGGCCGTCACCATCAGCAGCTTCGACCCCATCCGCCGCGAGGTGGCGCGCCGTGCGCTGGCCAAGCTGGTGGTCGATGGGCGCATCCACCCCGCCCGCATCGAAAAATTGCTGGAGGACGCCCGCAACGAGATTGACCTCATCATCCGCGAGGAGGGCGAGCGCGCCGCCTATGAGACCGGCGTCAGCGGCCTGCACCCCGAGGTGATTAAGTTGCTGGGGCGGCTCAAGTTCCGCTTTAGCTATGGGCAGAACATGCACGCCCACTCGATCGAGACCGCCCACATCGCCGGTATGATTGCCGCCGAATTGGGCGCGAACGTCGAATTGGCCAAGGCGGGCGGCTTGCTGCACGACATCGGCAAGGCCATCGACCACGAGGTCGAGGGCACCCACGCCCTGATTGGTGCCGATTTCTGCCGCCGTTATGGGGTGCACCCCAAGGTGGTCAACTGCATCGCCAGCCACCACCACGAGGTCGAGCAAGAGTGCGTCGAGGCGTACATCGTCGAGGCCGCCGACGCCATCAGCGGGGCGCGCCCGGGGGCGCGGCGCGAGAACGTCGATAGCTACATCAAGCGCGTCAAGACGCTGGAAGAGATTGCCAAGAGCTTCCCGGGCGTCGAGACCAGCTACGCCCTGCAAGCGGGGCGCGAGGTGCGTATCTTGGTCAAGCCGGAGCAGGTGGACGAGCTGGGCGCGATGCAATTGGCGCGGGACGTGGCCAAGCAAATCGGGCAGGGGGGATGTGAGCTAGGCGGTGTGGGCGTGGCCGCTGGCCAGCACCTGTTGACCGGCCTCGGTCAGCGTGTCCAGCAACACGTCGAGGTCTGCCGCGGTGGTGCGGAAGTTGACGTGGCAGGCACGGATGACCACCTTGCCGTCAATCATGGTGGTGGTGATGAACGCCCGACCGCTGGCGTTGGTCAGCGCCACGATTTGGCGTTGGAAGTCGTCGGCCTCGTCCGCCGTCACGCCCGTGGGCAGGTAACGGAAGCAGGTCACGCTCAGCGGGCCCGCCGTCACCACCTCATAATCGCGGCGGCTGAACAGCTTGCGGCGCAATTCGTAGGCCGTCTCGATGTCGTTGGTGATCATCTTGCGGTAGCCGTCGAGGCCGTAGTGTTGCAGGCTCAGCCACACCTTGAGGGCGCGGAACCCGCGAGTCTGCTGCAAGCCGTACTCGCTGAACCACGGCTCGGCGCGGTCTTCTTGCAAGTAGGCCGGCACGAGGCTGAAGGTGGCGCGCATGGCCTCGGCGTCACGCACGATGGCGCACCCGCACTCGACCGGGATGTACAGCCACTTGTGCGGGTCAACCGCGATGCTGTCGGCGCGGTTCATGCCCTTGTACAAGCCCTCGGTCTGCTCGGCCAAGATGCCGAAGCCGCCGTAGGCACCGTCGATGTGGAACCACAAGCCCTCGGCCTCGCACAGGTCGGCGATGTCGTCGAGCTGATCGATCGCGCCGGTGTTGGTGGTTCCTGCGCTGGCCGCCACGCACACCGGCTTCAGGCCAGCGGCGCGGTCTTGGGCGATGGCCTCGCGCAGCTTGGCCACGTCCATGCGGTATTGCTCATCGAGCGGGATGACCCGCAGGTTTTGCGAGCCGAAACCCAGCGCGTGGATGGCCTTCTCGATGCACGAGTGGCCGTGGGCGCTGGTGTAGACAATCATTTTGGAGTCCATGCCGACGAGGCCGTCCTGACGGGCTTTGCCACCGGTCTGGACGTGCCGCATGACCGCGAGACAGGTCAGGTTGGCGATGCTGCCGCCGCTGACGAACAAGCCTTGGGCTTCTTGGGGGAAGCTGAGCATGTCCTTGACCCACGTCAGCGCGGCGCGCTCGACGTAGGTGGCCGCTTGGTCGCCGCCCGCCGCCGACGGCGACATGGCCGCCGCGAACAGGTCGCCAAGGATGCCGATGGGGGTGGGGGTGCTGTTCACCCACGCGAAAAAGCGCGGGCTCGGGTTGCCCATCGGGTAGGCCAAAATCTCGTTTTGCACGCGGTCGAGCAGTGCGAACGGGTCGATGCCCGTCTGTGGCATGGGCTGGTCTTCCAAGCGGTGCCGGATGTCCAGCGGGACGGGAAGGCGGGTCGCGCCTTCGTCCAATTGAGCGAGTTGCTCCGCAATCATGTCGATTGCCCGATAACCCAGAGCGCGAAATTGCTCCGGATTGAGTCCGGCCATCTTGGTTTGCCTTTCTAGCTTGCAACGCAAGCTGAACGGCCAACGGGCTTTTGCGAGGCCACGTCGGCAATTGGAGAGGATAGAAGCTGTGAAGGGTGTGTTTTATTCAGGGGATTCTGGAAGCACGCGCGCCCCTAGTTCACGTGCCGCGTTCAGGAGGGGGTCGTCAGAGGGTGACCCCCGACCAGCAGAACCGCCGCTATGGGCTGCCTCTCCCGAAAGTTCTACTTGGACGCGCAACCACACTTGATGCACGTCATAAAGGGCGCGGGAGATAGCTTGCAGTTTTGGTTCCTGCCCTGCCAGTCGCTTATAGTATAACTCATTATTGGTGCTGATGTACAACAGGTTTCCGTCGATTCGTTGAACCTTAAAGTACTCCACCACGGCGGGGCCGGTCGAGGCGTACCGCCCCAGCGCGTCCAGCATTTCCCCCCATTTTGCGCTCACGAGGCTGGGCTGGATGATGGGCGGTGCCCCCGGGGCGGTCGGCTCGATCGTCAGGGAATCGGTGGCTTTGGGTGGGGTTGTCTTGGCGTTGGGCGCGGGTGCGGCGGGGGCTTGCACCGTCACCACCTCCGGCGCTTTGAGCGAGTCGATGAAGGCCAGTTCGAGGGCGAGCTGGGGTTGCCAGCCGCTGGTGCTGGCGCTGACGGCGTCGTTGAAGGCCTTGAGGGCGCGCACCAGCCGGTTTCGCCCGATGGCCTCGGCGTGGCGGGTGTAGGTCTTGCGTTCCTCGGTGCTGGCATCGACCACCTCGCTTCCGGCGGTTTGCGTCAGCAGCACGGCGCGCAGGTGCTCCACCATCTGGCGGGCATATTGGCGCGGGTCGCTACCGGTGTCGATGGCCGCGTTGATGACGTGCAGGCCTCGGGCGATGTCCTCGTTGGCCAACGCCTCGACGAGGTCGAACACCGCTTGGCGGTTGCCGGTACCGAGGATGCGCTGGGCGATGTCGAGGGTGATGACCTCCGACGGGTCGCTGACCATCTGGTCGAGCAGGCTAATCGAGTCGCGGACGCTGCCGGTGCCCTGCCGTGCGACCAACTCGAGCGCGCCTCGCTCTACGTTCAAGCCCTCCGAGCGGGTGATGCGCTCCAGCCGGTCGGCCACTTGTTGCAGGCTGACGCGCCGAAACTCGAACTGGAGGCAGCGGCTCTTGATGGTCTGGGGCACTTTGTCGATTTCGGTGGTGGCCAGCACGAAGATGGCGTGGGCGGGCGGCTCTTCCAGCGTCTTGAGCAACGCATCGAAGGCGCTACCGCTGAAGCGGTGCACCTCGTCGATGATGTAGACCTTGTAGCGCCCCTCGGCGGGGGTGAACTGGATTTTCTCGCGCAGGTCGCGCACGTCGTCCACGCCGGTGTGGGTGGCGGCGTCGATTTCGATCAGGTCGAGGTAGCGGCCTTCGTTGACCCCAATGCAGGCGGCGCATTGGTCGCACGGGCGCTGGTTCACGTCGGGGTGGGTGCAGTTGACGGCTTTGGCCAGCAGGCGGGCGGTGGTGGTCTTGCCGGTGCCCCGCGGCCCGCTGAACAGGTAAGCATGGCGGATTCGCCCGGTCTTGAGCGAGTTACGCAGGGTGTGGACGATGTGTTCTTGGCCGATCACCTCATCGAAGAGGGTCGGACGCCATTTCAGGTAAAGCGCTTGTTCAGGCACGGCACAAACCTCCACGGCTCATCTGGCAACCCATCGTATCACCGCTTGCGGAGTCTGAACAGTGGGCGACATGACATCTGACACGTACCAGACGCGGCGGGATGGGTGTATAATCGAGTCGATAACGCAGATACGCCCAATCGGGCGAGGGGAGTAAGCGCCATGTTGGGTGGCTGGGAATGGATTATCATCTTGGTGGTCGTGATTGTGCTGTTCGGCCCCGGGCGCTTGGGGCGCCTCGGCGGTGAGCTGGGCAGCGCGGTCTCCAACTTCCGCAAGGGCTTGCGCGACGGCTCGAACAAAGAGATTGCCGACGGCAAGGACGATAAGCCCAAGCAATCGTAGCACGGGCGGGCTTGACAGCGCGCCCGCTCATCCGCTACCCTGACGCACAACCATATACTATACGACTGGGGTGCGCCTTCCGCCCGGATGCGCGGCGCACAATGGGGGAAGACCGGTGAAAGTCCGGCGCTGTCCCGCAACGGTAAAACGACCTGCTCAGCAGGCTGTTAAGCCCGATTACCCGCCCCGTCGTGCCGTGGCCGACCTTCGAGGCAAAGGGACGTGCGGGGAGTGCGCTTGACCGTGTGTCTATTGCGCCTTTTGCTGAGGCTGTGACGCCTCTCGAAAGCTCCCGCCGTGCGGTGGGGGCTTTTTTCGTTTGCGCGCACAGCGTCCCCTGTGTCTTGAGGGTCTTTTTCAGACGAGCCAGTTTGGTTCACAGGAGGGACACTCATGGTTCACCGTTCGTTGTTCGTTTTGGTGTTGGCGGCGTTGCTGCTGATGCCGGTGGGGGCGCAAGACGCCGCCCTCGCCAACCCCACCGCGTGCGTCGCGGAGTACGACGCCGAGGCCGATTACTTCCCCGCCAAAGCCGAGGTCACGTTCGCCAGTGGCTTCTCGGTCGAGTATTTCGCCAACTACAAGGTCGTGACCGTCACCCGCCCGTTCCCGGGCGCAGGGGCGGACGACGCCTTCCAATACGTCTTGGTGCAATGCGGTACCCCCGCGCCTGAGGGCTTCGACGGCGCGCAAGTCCTGACCGTGCCGATGGACAGCGCCATCGCCATGTCCACCACCTACCTGCCGCATTTCACCACCCTCGGCCTCTTGGACGCCCTGATGGGTGTGGATGGCGGCCTGTACGTCAGCACCCCCGAAGTCGTCGAAAAATATGCCGCCGGTGACTTGCTCGAGGTCGGCTACGGGGCAGAGGTCAACGTCGAGGTGGTCTTGGACAGCGAGGCCGACGTGGTGTTCGCTTATGCCAGCGGCTCGCCCGAATACGACGCGCACCCCAAGCTGGTCGAGGCGGGCGTGCCCGTCGCCATCAATGCCGACTACGCCGAAATCACCCCGCTTGGGCGCGCTGAGTGGATCAAGTTCACGGCGCTGTTCTTCAACGCCGAGGCCGAGGCCAACACGTATTTCGACGGCGTGGCCGAGCGCTACGCCCAACTGCAAGCCCTGACGGCTGACCTGCCGGAGGACGAGAAGCCGCTGGTGTTGTGGAACTCGTTCTCATCGTTCATCGATGCGTGGTCAATCCCGGGTCAACAGACCTTCGTCGGGGCGTTCTTGACCGACGCCGGTGCGCGCTGGGTCTTGAGCGACCAAGCCCCCGAGTCTAGCGTCAATCAATCGTTCGAGTCGGTGTTCGAGGCCGGTGCGGAGGCCGATGTCTGGGTGCCCGGGCTGTTCGGCATCGCCACATTGGCCGATGTGTTGGCCGCCGATGCCCGCTATGCCGATTTCGCCGCCTTCCAAAGCGGCCAAGTCTTCAACACCGACGGGCGCGCCAACCCCAACGGCGGCAACGACTATTACGAGAACGGCGTCAACGAGCCGGACGTGGTCTTGGCCGACCTCGTGGCCATCTTCCACCCCGAGTTGTTGCCGGAGCACACGCCGGTTTACCTGCGCCAAGTGCCCGCCGAGTAAGCCCGCCCCAAACCAGAAACCGCCCCATGCGCGCACGGCACATGGGGCGGTTTTGTGTGTCTCGCCGATGGGGCGGCCTGCCGCGCCCGCCCCTCAGCCCATACGCCTGTAGGGGCGCAGCGTGCTGCGCCCGCCGTTCTTGCCGTTTGTCCCTCACCCACACGCCCGTACGGGTACGGCCTGCCGCGCCCGACCCTCAGCCCACACGCCTGTAGGGGCGCAGCGTGCTGCGCCCGCCGTTAGTCCGTCAACATCAGCGCGCCGCTGAACACCCCCAACGGGCGGTCGGCGTCTTCGCTGTCGGTCACCAGCAACGAGATGTGGTCGGGGTCGCCTTGCAACGTCTCCAACACCCGCACCCGCAATTGCCCAATCAACCACGAATCGCCGTCGCGCACCCCAATCACCAGCGGGGTGTCGAACGACAGGGCGCTGCCCTCCAGCAAGGCGTTATCGGGCAGGTAGACCGGCGCATCGGTGGCGTCGGCCAGCGCCCACGTCCCACTCAGGTAATCGCGCTGGGTGCGCGTCTCGGCGATGTGGTTGATGGTCAGACCGGCGCGGCGGGCGGCGCGCAGGTATTGCGCGATGTCGCTGGTCGGGTCGATGACCAGTGCCTCGCCGCTGACGGGGCACCCAATCAGGTAGGATGGGTGATGATGGTCGAGGGTGTTGAAGGCTTGGACGTACATCGGTTAGTGGACTCCTCTAGATTGATGTTTGGGTGGGCGCTTAGCGGGTGATGCCGCGCCGAATCGGGTTGTTCTGGGCGACCCAGACCATGAAGCTGCCGAGGTCGTACACCTCGCCATAGCCCGCGTCGGACAAAATTCGGGTGGCGATGGTGCTGCGCGAGCCACTCCGACAGTAAACGATTACGGGTTGGTTGCGCGGAATTTCGCTCAAGCGGCTCATCAGCGATTGTACGGGGATATTGACCGCGCCGATGATATGGCTTTCCTCGAATTCTTCGCTGCTGCGGACATCGAGCAAGGTGTGGGGCACGGCACGGGCGCTAAAGCGCTTCAGGTATTCAGCGGGGCGGAGGCTGCTGGTGCGGCCATCGGCTTTGAGGAAAAACATAAGGGTTCGTATGCCTCGCTATCAAACGGACGTAACGTTAACAGGATAGTTCTAAAGTACTTGTTTGCGCTCCCAGACTTGGCTTATGATAGGTATAAGCTGAACTTGGAGCACCCGCCCAATGCTGAACCTTCACAAACTCGAGATTTTTTCCGTGGTCGCGCAGCAGGGCAGTTTCAGCCGCGCCGCCGAGCGCTTGTATATGACCCAAGCCGCCGTCAGCCAGCACATGCGCGAGCTGGAGTCGGCCTTGGGCACGCCGTTGTTCGTGCGCGGGCGGCGGGGGGTCGAGCTGACGCCCAGCGGGGAGCGCTTGGCCGCATATGCCCACAAGATTTTCGCGTTGGTGGCCGAGGCGGAGCTGGCGGTCACGGATGTCGGCAACCTCGCCCGTGGGCAATTGACCATCGGGGCGACCTCGGGCATCAGCGCGTATTTGTTGCCCGATTGGGCGCAGCCCTTCAGCGTGCGCTACCCCCAATTGACCGTGTCGGTCTTGACCTTGCAAGTGCCCAAAATCATCGAGGGGGTGCTGCACCGCCAGCTTGAGCTGGGGATGCTGGATACCACCCTCGACGAGTTCGACGGGCGCATCGGTTACGTGGTGTTGGAAGAGGCCGAGCTATACGTGACGGTCGGGCGCAAACATGCGTGGTGGGGGCGCGAGCAGGTCGCGCTGCAAGAGCTGAACGATCAGCAGTTCGTGGCGCGCCCGCAGGGGAGTTATGCCCGTCAATGGATGGACGAGGCGCTGTCCACGCAGGGGGTGACGCCCCGCGTGGTGGCCGAGTTCGACTCGCCCGAGTCGGTCAAGCGGGCGGTGATGGCCGGTGTGTCGTTGACCATCCTGCCCAGCTACGCCATGCACGACGAGCTGGGGCTGGGGATGTTGCAAAAAATCTCGATCATCGGGCGCCCGCTGATGCGGGTGCTGACGCTGGTCTGGGACAAGAGCGCGCCGCTGACCCCGATGGCGCGGGCGTTCTTGATGTACTTCAGCGGGCGGTTCCCGCAGGTGATGCGCGTGGTGCAGTGAGCGGGCGCAGCATGGAGCGCGGCGGCGCGGTGCGGTAGAATAGGCGGTGCACCTCGCGCTCCCGATGGTTAGGACGCTCGTGACCATGTGGTCTCTCCTCTCGCAAGCGGCGGGTTTCGGCGTGGTGGCCGGAACCAGCATCGGCCCCCTCCACACCCTGCTGCTCAACGTGACGCTGGCCTATGGCTGGCGCACCGGTTTGATGATCGTGTTGTCGCCCTTGGCGACCGATATCCCGATCATCCTCGTCATGTTGCTGCTGCTCAGCCAGTTGCCGCCCGCGTTCGGCCCGACCCTGAGCGTGTTGGGGGCGTTTGCGGTGTTCTACATCGCGTTTCGCACCGCCCGTGACCTGATGCACGCCAGCCCCAGCGCGGTGGTCGCGGCCAGCGCCCCGCCCTCGCGCCAGATGTTGGTGCGCGGGATGATGCTCAACTTCTTGAACCCCGCGCCCTACATCTTTTGGGGCACCATCACCGGCCCCTTACTGCGCGAGGCACTGGCGGAGTCGTGGGGGGGCGCGTTGTTGTTCTTGGTGGCGTTTTACGTGCCGTTCTTGGGCTTGATGCTGGGGTTCATGGTGATTTTCGACCGCGTGCGGCGGCTCGACCCGCGCATCACCCGCGCCATTAGCCTGTTTTCTGTGGCGCTGATGACCGTGTTGGGGGTATCTTTATTGGCGCAGGGGATACAAGGCTTCGCCGCTTTGTCTTGAGCTTGGGCGCACACGCAGAAAAGGAGACCGGCGTTGATCAGACCCTATGGGCGATTGGACATCTTTTGGCCGGATGGCCGCCTCGAAACGTTCATGTTGCGCGATTCGCAGGTCACGATTGGCCGGTCGGTCGGCTGTACGCTGGTGCTGGACGTGGACGGGGTGGACGAAAACCACGTCTTGATCGTGCCCAGCGCCGACGGGGCGCGCCTGATGGTGACCGCCCAGACCCTCGAGACGTTCGTGGATGGGCTGGCCGTGCCGATGGGCGAGGTCGCCAACCTGAACAACGGTGATGAGATTCAGCTCGGGTCGTTGCGCTTGGTCTTTCGCGGGGTCGATGACGC
>JALONY010000051.1 GCA_025454715.1 Anaerolineae bacterium | reverse complement strand
TTAGCCCTCGGCGCTGCTGGAGTCGCCCGAGCTGCTGTCGCCGTCGCTACTGCTGTCTTCCGAGGCGGCCTCGGCCTCTTCCGACGCGGCGGGCGCGCTGGCGACCTCGGCAGCCGACGGAGCGGCACCCTCGGCGTTGGCGGCGTTGACGCCCCAGCGTTGGGTGAACCCGACGCGGCGCTTCTCGGGCTCGAGGTGGCTGATGCGTAGGGTCAGGCGGTCACCCTTTTGCACGTAGCTGTGCGGTTCCTTCAGGCTGCCGTCGCCCATCTCGCTCAGGTGCAACAAGCCCTCGAGGCCGTTGTCCAGCGCGACGAACGCGCCGAAATCGACCACGTTGGTCACGCTGCCCTCGACCACTTGCCCCTCATGGTAGCGGGTCGAAGCATCCGTCCACGGGTCGGGCAACAGGCGCTTGCGGCTGAGCGCGATGCGGTTGGTGCCGCGGTCGAGCGACAACACGTACACCTCGATGTCCTGACCGACCTTGAGCACATCACGCGGGTGATCGACGCGGTGCCACGCCAATTCGCTGACGTGGATCAGGCCGTCCGCACCCCCGAGGTTGACGAACGCGCCGAAGTCGCGCAGGCCGGTGACGGTGCCACGCACCACATCGCCTTCCTTCAGCTCGGCCAACAAGCGCGCCTTCTGCTGGGCACGCCATTCCTTTTGGGCTTCGCGCTCGCTGAAAATCAGGCGGCGGCGGTCTTGCTCGACCTCGATGACCTTGACCACCAAGTCCTTGCCAATCAGATCGACCGCGGCGTCACGGCGCTCGCTGGTCAGGTTGACGCTGGTCAGGTGCGAGGAGGGGATGAAGCCCTCCAGCCGCTTCCAACGGACGAGGATGCCGCCGCGGTTACTGCCGACCACGCGCACGCTATCGACCTCTTCGCGCTCCATCAATTGGCGCGCCTTTTCCCAGTCGTAGCGCTGCAACCCCATGTTGATCGACACGACGAGGTTATCGTCTTGGTCGCGGGGGTTGAGGATATATACCGGCACGTCCATGCCCGGCTTCAGGCTGGCGCGAAACTCGTCGTCGAGCCGCTCGAGGTCTTCGAACCGGACGATGCCGTCCTGCTTGGCGTTCAAATCGACGATGATTTCGCGGTCGCGAATTTCGAGAATGATCGCACTGCGAATTTCGCCGCGGCGCAAGTTGGCCGGTGCGAAACTCGCAGGGTCATTCAACATACTCTCAAAATCGGTATCCATCATGGGGGTTCATCTAACGCTTGGGGTGTCGATTAGCAACGTTTTCGGTGGCAATCCCCAAGCAGCACTGCCCGATAACGCAAACGACAAAAGGGCAAAAGCCCAATCGCTCATGCCAACAGTATATCACGAAATATCGAGCGTGTTACGAACCTAACGGAGAATTATCATCCTCTAATCCCCCGTGGCACGGCGTTCAGCTCTCTGGTTGTGGCGTCAGCAGGTCGATGCCGCGCACGCCGCGATCGACCTCCCACGGGAAAATGATATAAGCGTCGGTGACGGCGGCGAAAAAATCCGGTTTCGCCTTCGAAAACAGCGACCGATACGGGTTGTAGTGCAGCACGCAGTTGAACGGGATGCCGCCTGCGCCCTCCACGCGCCCGCGCACCGCACTGCTGGTGCGCCCACTGCCCCACACGTCATCGACGATCAGGGTCTTGCGCCCGTTGAGCAGTTCGGGGTCGGGGAATTGCAAGAAGGCGGGCCACGCCATCAGCCCAGAGCGCTCGGTGCCGGGGAAATCGACCGAGGCGGTCAGGACGGTGCGGATGTGGAGCGCTTCGGCAATCAGGCCGCCGGGGATGATGCCCCCACGGGTGATGACCATCATGGCGTCATACGAGCCGCCAATCTGGAGCTGGGGGACGAGGACATCAATCAGCTTATCCACGTCTTGCCATGTCAGGACTTCCGTCCGCAGAGGGCCGCGTGATGAACTCATGGGCGGGGTGCTTTCTGGTCAACGGTGCAACGGGGCATGATTATAGCGCTTACAACGAGTCTAGCAACGCCGCACAGCTCGGGTCGGCGGCCAATGTCTGGCGGAACTCGTCACGGATGGGGTCGGCGGCCTTGGCGAAGGCTTTTTGGAGCAGGGGGAGGGCGCGCTCGGGCTTGCCCCGCTTGACCTGTGCCCAGCCTTGATAGAACAGCACGGCGGGCTCATCGGGGATGAGCTTGGCGGCGGCGGCGGCCTCGCGCTCGACCGCCTTGTGGTCGCCGAGGCGCTGGTGGATGTTGGCGAGGCGCAGGTGCATCCTCGCCCGAAACGGCTTCGCCCATTGCTGGAGCGGCAAGATGTCCAGCGCCGAGGTATAGGCGATGATGGCTTGCTCGCGCCCCATATTGTGCGCCAGCCCGAGGTCGAACAAGACATCGCCGACCATCTGGAGCTGACGCCAATCCCGCGGCAGTTTGTCGATTTGGTCGAGTGAGTCGCGGAAGCGCCCCTGTGCCAACAGCACCTCGGCGAGGCGTTGGAGCAGGCGCGGGTGGGTCGGGTCGAGCGCGAGGCCAGCGTGCAAGACCGCGAGGGCGGGGTCGGCGAGGCCGAGTAGGTCATAAATGCGCGCCAGATACAGGCAATCGTTCGCGGTGCGCTCGGCCTCGATGTGGGCGAAATCGTCGAGGGCGGCGTGCAGGTGGTCTGGGGTGTGCAAGGCGACGTGCAACTCGGCACGGGCGCGGCGGGCGGCGGTGTCGTCGGGGTGGGCGGCGAGGTGGTCGTCCAATTGGGCGAGGGCGGCGGTGGTATCGCCGTCCATCAGCAGGGCGTTGACGGTCATGAGCAGGTCGGTCATGGGGCTAGTACCCTTTGGCGCGGTCGAGCAGGTTGATGAGCGGGCGTTTTTCGACGTAGCGGCGCAGGTTCTCGGCGAACACCCGCCCCGCCCGCTCGAAATAGTCGGGCAGGTCGCCCGAGATGTGCGGGCTGACGATGACGTTGGGCAACGCCCACAACGGGCTGGTGTTGGGCAAGGGTTCCTCGCTGAACACGTCGAGGGCGGCACCGGCGATGCCGCCGGTTTGCAACATGTGGATGAGCGCCACTTCGTCAACCACGTCGCCGCGGGCGATGTTGATGAGGAATGCGGTCGATTTCATCGCCTCCAGCACGCGCAAATCGATCAGGTGGCGGGTGTCGGGCGTCAGCGGGGTGGTGATGACCAAGACATCGCAATCTTTGGCCATGGTCGCCACCGCCTGCCCCGGGTAGACGCGGGCGGGCAGGTCGCCGGTCGGGTCGCCGGTGCCGGGCTCTGCCCAGCCGTCGCGCATCTCCAGCTTCTTCACGTCGCGCTTGGCCGCCAACACGGTCATGCCCAGCGCGTCGCATTGGCGCGCCAGCTCGCGCCCGATGCTGCCGTAGCCGACGATGCCGACCGTCTTGCCGCGCAACGGGGCGGGGCCGAACGGCGATGGGCGCTTGGGCCATTCGCCCTTGCGCTGAAAATCGAGCATGAGCGGCAATTTGAGGTTGAGCGCCAGCATCATCCCCAAGCAATACTCGGCAATCGGGGTGGCGTGCATCCCGCTGGTCGAGGTCAGGTCGATGTCGGCGGCTTGCCCCAACGGGGTCTTGAGCGCCCAATCGAAACCCGCCGAGGCCAATTGCACCCAACGCAAGCGCGGGGCTTGTTCGGGGGTGGGCAGGATGCGACCGGTAAAGACGATTTCGGCCTCTGCCCAAATGCTGTTGGGCACGCTGTCGGGGTAGCGGTCGATGCGGTAGTCGGGCGCGATGTCGCGCAGGTCGGCCAGCAGGGCGTCGCTGATGGCCGATTTGACGACGATGCGCGGTTTGGCGTCGGTGTCGGGCATGGGTGGGTCTCGTCCTCGCGGGTGCGTGTGATGTCACGACTATAGCACAGGACGGGCGGGTGCGCGGGGCGTAGCGTGCGGAGAATCGTCATGATTTTCCACCAAGACCCGCCCCCGCAAACCATAAAATGGCGGCTAAATCTCACGACAGACGACCTGCCGCACGGTGCGCGGCGCGGATGGGCTCCGGCAGGCGGTAGCGCGATGTGCACGCCATCACCAGCGCCAACCCCGACTCGAGGTCGATGCGGTGGCCAGACGACACATACACCGGCTTGACCCCCGCCCGCGTGCGGACGACCGCGCCCAACACCTCGCCCGCATCGGTCAACGGCGACCAGCCGCCGCGCTGGTCGGGCGGTGGGGCATACTCGCCCAGCAGGTGCGTCTTGCCCACCCCGACCGTCGGCTGTTGCAACCACAACCCCAAGTGGCTGGCCACCCCAATCCGGCGCGGGTGAATGCGCCCCATGCCGTCGAACAGATAGGCGTCGGGCTGGCAGGTCAGGCGGGCGTGCGCGGCCAAAATCACCTCGCCCTCGCGGAAGCTGAGCAAGCCGGGCACATAGGGGAAACGGGTCGGCAAATCCGCCATCGCGACCTCCAACACCTCTAACGCGGGGAACGACAGCGCCACGATGGCCGCTGTCGAACGGTCATCCCGCACGCTGACATCGACCCCGGCCACCACGCGCACCGCCGCGAGGTCGAGCGGGCGGGCATGGTCGAGCTGGGCGGCCAAGCTGCGTTGGAGCGCCACCGCCTCGGCAGGCGTGACATCCCAGCGGTGTGGCACCCCGTTAACCCGTCGCAATGTTTCGTCGCTCATGCTATGCTCACCCCTATTGTATCCCACCGCAAGGAACCCCCCACCATGTCCGAGTCGTCCAAATCGCCGTCCGGCTTACAAAGTGTGTTGATCATACTGCTCTTGGGTGCGTTTGTCGTGTTGTTGGTGGTGGCTGGGCAGGGTGGCGGCGACGCCAGCGCCGAAGCCCACGACGACCACACGCCGGTCGTCAGCGCCCCGCGCCCCGAGCTGACCAGCGCCAGCCCCGTCCCGCTTGACCCGAGCTTGGGGCGCGAGATTGGCGCGGTCTATCAAGCGTTCCTCAGCCCGCACCAGCAAGGCGGCGAGGAGGCCGATACCCCCAGCTTCATCCCGTCGCAGTTTCGTTCGACCAAGGAATCGGTGCCGCGTGACCAGCGCCCGTCGCATGGGCACGCCAGCCTCGCCTTCACCAACGACCTCAGCCGCGCTTACGTCTATTTGCAGGTCGAGGGGGTGATTTTGGAGGACGTGGTGATGATGCACCTGCACTGTGGCCGCCCCGGGCAGTTGGGGCCGATCATCATCGACTTCGGGCGGGCGGGCAACGTGGCCGAGTACATGGCCGACGGGTCGCTGGCCATCGAAATCACCAACGCCGATATCGAGGCGGTCTTGGCCGAGTCCGACGGCCTGATTGGGCTGTTCACGGCGGGTTGCCCCATCGTGCCCGCCCTGCCGACCGATAAGGTCAAGAACATCGCCGGTCTGGAATACATCGCACGCGAGGGCGATTTATATTTTAACCTGCACACGGCAGGTCAAACCTATTTCGGCGACATCCGCGGGCGGTTTACGCCGGTGACGGTCGCGGTTGCCCCCAGCGCGGACTAGGTACGGCGCATAAACGACACAGGCCGCCCCAACACACGGGGCGGCCTGTGTTTTGGGTGTGATGCCCTAGCGGCGGGTGGCGGCTTCCATCAATTGCGTGATGCGCTGCGCCATGCTGGCCGGGTCGGGGTGGATGCCGTCTTGTAGCTGGGCGGTCTCGAACACCTGCTCGACCACCACATCGACCAGCGCGTCGCCGCTGGCCAGCAACCGCCCGAGGTTGTGGATGAGCGGGTGGCGCGGGTTCAGCTCCAGTTGCTTGACCGGCAACTCATAATCGCGCTGGAGCAGGCGGTTGACGCGGAACATCTGCCCTTGCGCCCCGCTCTCCTCCCCGCTGACGAGGCGCGCCGCGCTGCCCACCAGCGTCTTGCTGGCGCGCACCCCCAGCACCCGCTCGCCCAAGACCTGCTCGAAATGCTGGCGCACGGTCTCGAACACGTCCTCGGCCACCGGCTCGGGCTGGTCGGGGGTGTCTTGCAGCGTCCCGACCTCGCTCAGGTCGATTGCGGAATCGTCCACGCTCCGCAGGGTGTGGCCGTCGAACGCCTCTAACGCGGTCAACATGATCGGGTCTACCGGGTCGGTCAGGAACAAGACCTCGATGCCGCGCTGGGTGAACGCCTCGAGGTGCGGGCTGTTGCGGGCGCTCATCAGGTCATCGGCCACGATGTAGTAGATGTCGCGCTGGTTCTGCACCATCCGCCCGACGTAATCGCTCAGGCGGGCGGGGGTGTGGCTGTCGTCGTGGGTGGTCGGGAAGAGCAAGAGCGGCAACAAGTCGTCCTTGTCCTGCGGGCTGAGCGCCACGCCTTGCTTGATGAACCGCCCGAAGTTCTCGAACACCATCGCGTAGCGCTCGGCCTCGTTCTCGCTCATCTTGCGCAGCTCGCTCAGCACGCGCTTGGTGATGGCGCGCCGCAGTTGCGCCATCAGCGCGTCGGCGCGCACCGTCTCGCGGCTGACGTTGAGCGGCAGGTCTTCACTATCGACCACCCCCTGCACGAACGACAGGTATTCCGGCAGCAGGTCGGTGCAGTATTCCTGAATCAAGACCTTACGCGCATACAGCTTGAGGCCGGGTTGCTTGCGCTGGTTGAACATCGAGGGCTGGTTGCTGGACGGCACGAACAGCAGGGTATAGAACTCCAGCGGCATCTCGGCGCGCAGGTGGATGACCTTGAGCGGGTCGGCAAAATCGTAGGTCAGCGTCTTGTACAGGTCGTTGTATTGCGCGGCCTCGACCGTCTTGGGGTCGCGCCGCCACAGCGCGGTCTGTTGGTTGGTCGGGCTGTCCTCATCCCCGACGAAAATCGGGAAGCTGACGTAATCGCTGTGCTTGCGGATGATGTCCTTGATTTTCCACGCCACCAGCAAATCGCGGGCGTCCGGCTTGAGCGTGACGATGATGTCGGTGCCGCGCCGTGCGCGCTCGGCAGGGGCGATGGTGTAGGACGTGCCACCGTCGCACTCCCACGCCCACGCCGGTTCGTCGGGGCGGTGGCTCTGCGTCACCACGCGCACGTGGTCGGCGGCCATGAACACCGAGTAGAAGCCGACGCCGAACTGCCCAATCACGTTCTGGGCAACGTCCTTGTTCTGGGCGGCCTGCATCGCCTCGATGAAGGCTTTGGCGCCGCTCTTGGCAATCACGCCGAGGTTGTTGATCAGGTCGTCGCGGGTCATCCCGATGCCGGTATCGCTGACCGTCAGGGTTCCGGCGGCCTCGTCGAAGGTCACGCGCACGTCCAGCGCGGCGTCGAGGTCGCGCATGTCGCGGTCGGTCAGGGCTTGGAACTGGGCGCGGCTGAGCGCGTCCGAGGCGTTCGAGACGAGTTCGCGTAGGAAAATCTCGCGCTCGGTGTAGAGCGAATGCACGAGGATGTGCAAGACTTGCTGGATTTCGGCTTGAAAAGCGTAAGTCGTCGAGTCGGTGGGCATCTCGGTCATGGTCAAAAAAACCTCCTAAACGCAACCGTCTGGCAGGCGTTCCGTGTCAGCCCTTGCTTATACCATAGCCCAGTTAAAATTCCGTATGAAAATCGCGCCGGTTTTGGTTTACACTAAGCGCCGTGCTGGGCACACGCGCTGCCCACACCCCTCGTGCCGTGTTCGCAAAGTGACCCATCATGCCCAAACTGACAGTCGTCTTGCCGACGTATAATGAAGCCGAAAACCTCGAGTTGTTGGTGGGTGAGCTGTTGTCGCTCACCTTGCCCGCCGAGCTGCACGTCTTGGTGGTCGATGACAATTCGCCCGACGGCACCGGCCAAATCGCCGACCGCCTCGCGCAACAGCACGTCGGGCGGGTGGGGGTGCTCCACCGCGCCCAAAAGAGCGGCCTCGGCCCGGCTTACATCGCCGGTTTCGAGCGGGCGCTGGCCGACGGCGCCGACATCGTGCTCCAGATGGACACCGATTTCAGCCATCAGCCCAAGTACGTCCCCGCCATGCTGCAAGCCCTGAACAACGGCGCGGACGTGGTGCAGGGGTCGCGCTATGTGGCGGGCGGCGGCGTGGACGAGAAGTGGGGCGTGCACCGCAAAATGCTGAGCGCGTTCGCCAACAAGGTGTATGTGCGCTACCTGCTGGGCTTGCCCATCAACGACGCCACCGGCGGCTTTCGGATGTGGCGGCGCAGCGCGCTCCAAGGCTTGGGCTTGTCGCGCCTCAAGAGCAACGGCTATGTCTTCATGGTCGAGCTGGCGTACTTGGCGTCACGCTTGGGCTACAAGATGGCCGAAGTCCCCATCCACTTCCC
>JALONY010000050.1 GCA_025454715.1 Anaerolineae bacterium | reverse complement strand
CACCCCGTTCGACATCTTCGGCCTCGACGGCATCCGCAAGACCGAGCGCGCCCTGATTGGCGAATACCGCGCCGCGGTCGAGAGCTTGCTGCCGACGCTAGCCAGCGACTATGACCGTGCCGTCAAGCTGGCCGAACTGCCCGACCTCGTGCGCGGCTACGACCACGTCAAGCTCCGCAACGTGGCAGCCTACCGCGCCCAGATGGCCGCGTTGCTCAAGCGCTAAACCCCTCTGGGGATACAAAACGCGCCCCTTGCCGGTCTCGACGGGCAGGGGGCGCGCTTTTTGGGCGATGCGGTCTGGGTTACTTACGCAGGCGGCGGGCGGCAATCATGATGCCGACCAAGCCCAACGCCATGCCGACCAAGCCCAACGCCATCAACCCCAACAGGCCGAGGTTGCCGACGCCGCTCACGTCGTCGAACAAGCCGGTATCGGGCAGGCGGTCGTTACCGCCGGTGCCACCGGTGCCGCCCGTGCCGCCATCAGCGGTCGGGACGATGAACGGCGTGCCGCCCAAGCTCCCGGGGTCGGCGGTGGCGGGCACCGCGGTCTGCGGGCTGAGCGTCAGCGACAACGCGGTCGCGGTCTGCAACACGTCCGAGACATCGCCGAAGCTCGGGCCCGCCGCGCCGGTGGCGGTCGGCGGCTGCAAGGCGGCCTCGGTCTGGAGTGCGACGGCAGTCCCCGCCTCGGCGGTGGCCTGCGCGATGATGGCTTGTGCCTCTTGCGTCTGCACTTGCGCGGTGATTTGCGCCACCGGCGGCAACGCGGCGAAGGTCTGCTCGGCGGCGATGGCCTCGCCCGCCGCGTCGAGGGTCGGGGTGATGCTCGGCTCGGGCGTCTCGGTCGGGATGGCCTCGGCGGTCTGGGTCGCCTCGACCGCCACTTGGGTCTGGGCGAATTCGGCGGCGGCGGTGGACGAGGCGACCGCCTCGACCGTGGCCGTCTGCCCCAAGATTTCGGCGGTGGCCGTGGCGTCGAGGTTGACGGCGCTCTGGGTGTTGGTGGCCGCCAAGAACGCCTCTTGCGTGGCGTTGAGCTGCACGATTTGCGTGGCGGTCAGGTCACGCTCGGTTGGGCCGGTGTTGCGCGTGGCCAAGAAGATGATGCCGCCTAAACCGACCAAGAACAGCAGGATGATGATGACCGCCAGCACGATGAACGCACGGCTCGGCCCCCGTCGCTCTTGCGCGGCGGGATCCTCCTCGAAGTTCAGGTAGTCGTCGGGCAAGTCCAAGTTGTTGTCGAGGTCGAGCCCTTGGGTATCGTCGGTGGTTTGCGGGTTGCGCCCCCGAGAGCCAAACAGGTCTTCCTCGTCGAATTGAAAATCGTTGTCGTTGTCGGTGCGGTTCGACATCCCCCATCTCCTTGTTGCGGCGGGCGTGGTCTGTGCCTACGCCAGCGATGACTCTGCACAAATTGGGCGTGCGGTTTACCCTATGACTTCCAGATTGGCCAGCGGCACGTACAGCTTGCCAGCATCGCCACCCAATTCTACCAAAGCACAGGGGACTCGTAACCCATTGTCCAATAAAATCGGGTCGTTTGGCAAATTTACCACATTCCCCAGCATCCCGCCGTATGCCCCACCCACCGCCCGAACGCTCATCCCGACGCGCAAGGTCAGGTTGATGCTGGAGCGGGCGATCGATTCACCGGCGCGGGCTTGCACGTTCATCACCGCCTCGGGGCGGCGCGCAGACCAAACCTGCGGCTGCACCGCGTCGAGCGTGATTTGCATCCCCTCGAGGTCTTGCAAGAGCTGGGCGACGGCGCGGTTGAGGCGCATCTGGCCGAACCCCTCCACCAGCATCAGGGCATACGGCTGAAACAGCGCCCAATCCAGCAAATCGACCGACATGCTGGGCGCAATCAGGCCAGCCACGTTCTGCGCCGCCGCCGCGTCGAGGATTTCCTCGGTCAGCGGGCGGCGCACCACCGCGATGGCGCTGCTGAAGCGCGACCCCAACACATCGGAGCTGGTCTTTTCCAGCGGGTTAGCACCCTCGTTAATCACGGCGGCAATCGCATGGCGCCCGTTGCCCCACACGCCCTGCACCCGTGACCCGTTGGCCTCGATGACCACCCCACGCCCCAAGCGCACCTCTTTGACCGTGCCACGCACGCCCGCCTCGAGGTCGATGACTTGGTTGAGCTTCTCAATCACGATGAGCCCATCGGCGATGGCCGCCACCCGCCCCGCCGTCGGGGACATCAAGCGCTTGCCCCGCCCCGATTTCAGGCCAGCCAACGGCTTGAGCTCATCCACCTCATCGTCGATGTTGACCAGCATCAGCGCGGTCAGGTCGTCGGGGTCTTTCAGCCCGAAGTAATGCGCCGCCTCGACCACGACGAACTCGCCGGGCACCAGCCCGCGGGCGATGACATCGCGAATATCGACGCGCTGGTCGGTCTGCACCGCCACGATGCCGCTGGCGTCCTCCGGCAACATCACCTCGCGCTGGATGACCGATAACTTCAGCGCGGGGCGCTGTTCGGGATAATACACACTCATACAGCCCTAGCCCTTCCGCAAATCGTCCAGCGACACATCGACCGGCGCTTGGGCGACGGGCTTGCCACGCTTGCCCGCCCGCCGCTTGGCCTTGCCGGTGCGCGGGGTGCCCTCGCTCATCAAGACCGGCTCGTCCAGCGGGGTCAGCCACGCCGCCGGAATCTCGCGCTTCTCATCGCCCGTGACCTCGGCCACCCAGCGCGGCAACAGCTCGGCACGTTGCGCCGTGTTCAGGCCAGCCAGCAACGGGCGCCCCCGCGCATCCAAAATCAGCCCGACCGTGCCGCCGACCACCTCGACCTTTAGGCTACGCTTGCCGTTGACCTCGCCGCCGCCCAGCACGCGGATGCTGAGCTTGGCCTTCTCGCCGATGCCCAGCGGCACGACGGTGATGTGCCCGCCGTTGACCACCCACTCGCGCTTGGGCGCGCCCTTTTGCTCCAGCTTGACCTTGAGGGCGGGCTTGTCGGGGCGCACCCGCCCGCTCACACAAACCGCAGTGCCCAACACGCCGTAGCCGCCCTCGTCCAAAACCTGTACGACCGCCTCGGCGCGGCTGGCGGCCACCGCGCCCAAAGCCGCCGTCAGGCCATACGGGTCGGCCAGCAGGCGCACCACACCGGCCATCCCCAGCGCGTCGATGCCCAGCAAGGCGCTATAGCCCGCGCTGCCGGTGTCGTTGATGGCCGCGCCGCCGAGGATGAGCGTCTCGGCCTCCGGCGCACCGCCCAGACCGGCCTCACGCGCCATGTGGTTGGCCGCGCTCCGCAACAGGGCGTGCTCGATGTACAACTCGCGCAAATCTGCCGGGATGTGCGCCGGACGCAACGTTTTGTTGGCGGCATAATTGCGGATTTCGCTGCGGGTGGCCTCGAACGGCAACCAGCCGCGCACCGCATCGACCCCGACCGCGCTCAGTAGGCTCTGGGCGTTGTGCCCCAGCCCGAGGTCGGCACGGATGGCGAACTGACTGTGTTTGGGCGAGGCCGACGCCAGCGTGACCGCCCCACTGCCCACATCCAGCGCGATGACGCGCCGCTTGGTGACCTGCGCCAAATACTGCGTGATGGTCACGTAGCCGCGAGCCGAGGGCATCACCCCGCTGGGGCTGAGGGTCGCCAGCTCCGAAAAGCCATAGGCGCGCTGGCTGGCGTAATGGTTGAAGGCTTGCGCCAGCATCGAGCGCGCCGACTCGATGTCCTCACGCTTGAGGTCGGGGCGGATGTTGGCCGCAATCAAGACCTCGGCCACGCCCTCGAACTGCGTGATGACCGATTGTGACAGCGCGGCGTTGCCCGCGTAAATCACCAACGGGCGACGCCGTTTGTCCATCAGCGAGACGGCCAAGCGCGCCGCTTGGATGAGCCCTTCCAGCGGGCGGGTCGCACCGCCGTCGGTGCCGCCGACGATGAACACGATGTCGGGGTTGGCGTGCGCGATGGTGTTCAGGCGTTGCTCGAGGGTGCGCCCGTCGGCGAGGTGCACCGTCTGCACCAGCTCGACATAGGTATTGGACAAGGCGCGCAAGGCCGCCGCGAGGCTGAGGTCGGGCATGGCACCCAACACCACGGCGCGCAACGGGCGGCCACCGCTGGCCGTAACCACGACCGTATCGGCACCGCTGCGGTCGGCTTGTTCCGGCGAAATCACTCGCCCGTCGGGGGTGGCGAACGACCGTCCGGTCGCCTCGCTCAACAGGTTGAGCGCCCGCGCCATCCCGACCGTGACATTTTGCGCCGGAAACCCGTCGGTGGTGCGGGTGCGCGCAAACCCGACCAATTGGAACACCCCATTGACCTGATCAATCAGCACCGCCCGCGTGTGGACGCTGCCGAAATCTACCGCCAAAATCGACATCGGCTCAGCCCCCTGCGCCCAAACGCGACACGATGAACCCGACCCGTTCGGTCAGCACGGTCAGGCTGGTCAGCACCGCCGAGGCGTACAACGTCCCCAACGTGATGGTCAAGACCGCCTCGCCAATCAGCGCCATGCCCGCCACCGGCAAGCTACGGCGCGGCTTGCCGCTGGGGGTCGGGTTGGCGATGTACATGAAGTAGAACAGCGAGCACACCACCCCAATCACCCCGAACAAGAAATTGGGCAGGCTGAGCTCTGGGCGGGCGGGTGCCAGCGCCAGCGGGATGAGCGTGCCCCGCACCGCCCCGACCAACGCCACCGCCGCCCCGACGCCAATCAGCAGTGCCATCGACAAGCCCGACAACCACCCGAACGGCCCCGCCCCTTTCAAAATCAACAGCGCGCCCAAGAACAACGGGACGAACCCGAGGATAATCTGGAGTAGTTCACCGCTCAGCACGGTGCTCTGAAGCCACGGGTACAGCACGCTGTTGTACGTCACCACCGCGACGTACCCCGCGCTCAGCCCGACGAACACGTACACCGCCAACCGATACAACACATTGTCGCCCAGCACATAGCTGAACACCATCAGCGTGAGGATGAACCCCGCCCACAAGCCTATTTCTTGCAGCACTTTAGCGCCTCCTCCGCAGTACGATTTGCATGATGCCCAGCAGGCTGCCCAGCGCAATCAGGATGGCGGCCACCACCGCGCCCAGCGTCACGCCAGACCAGCGCAGCGCGCTGTCGGCAGGGATGAGCGCGCCATCGTCCAATTGCGCGGCATAGGTCAGGCCATCGCGCAGGCCGACCCATGCGCGCCCACCCGCCCCAGCGATGTACGGGCGCGCCAGCGGCTCCGCCCCGACCGTCAGGCCGAACGCCAAAGGCACCCGCGTGAGCGGCAACACTTGCTCCGCCCACACCCGCACGCTGTCCGAGCGGTCGGTGAGGACGACGATGGCCGAGAACTCGTCCAAGCCGCTCACGCGCAGGTTGGTCGGCAGGCCGTCGATGTCGGTACGCAACAGCTCCGGCAGGTTTTGGATGAAGGCTTGCGTCCCGACCGCCTCGCCCAACACATAGCGCCCGACCACGTAATGCCGGTTGCGCTGGCGCCACGTCGCGGCCTCGTCGGCCAAGCGCCCGACGTGTTGCAACGTCACGGGGTCACTGCCAATCAGCACTGGCCTGAGCCGCTGCGCGAACGCTTGGCGCAACAACGGCACGGTCACCGCGTCCAGCTCACCGATGGCACCGGCGCTGTAATCGACGCTGATGAGCACCAGCGTGTTGGGCGGCGCGGCGTCGATGAGGTCATAGGCCAAACCGCCCGCGCTGTCAGGCGCGAACGCGGCAGGCGGCGGCGTGCCCAGCCCAAGGCCGGCCACATCGACCCAGCGGGGCGCGACCACCGCCGCAATCAACAACACCGCCACCAGCACCCGCCCGATGTTCAGGCGCAACAGGCCGCGCTGGCGGCGTTGGGTGGTGGCTTGGCCTCGCGTGCGCGCCTCGTCACCGCTCAGGCCGTTGACCACCGACAGCCCGCGCAACACGTCGGCGCTACGGCGTTGGGCGTCGGTCAGGCCGACCACCGTGCGCGGCGCGGCGGATTGGGCGGGCGGCTGCACCAAAGCAGGCACCACCGCAACAGCCGCCGCAGGAGTCACCGCCGCCAGCTCATCGCGCAAGAAGCGCAGTTCTTCGGGCAGGTCTTCCAGCGGCACGTCTTGCTGGCCGCGCAACAGCGCCGCCGCCGAGGCGTCGCTGACCGACACATCGCGCAAAAATTCGGGCAACGGGGGCGCATCGGAGCGGGGTGCGGTCGGGTCTTCGGCCTTGGCCGCGTCCGATAGCAAGCTCGACAAATCCAGCGGCTCGGCGGGCGGGGGCGGCAACACGCCCGAGTCCTCGGCGCGCAACGACTCGAGGAACGAGTCGTAATCGTCGCTGGGGGCGGGCTTGGGCGCGGGCGCGCTCATCGCGGTGCGGCGGGGCGGCTCCGGCGAGATCAAGGACGAGGTATAAGGCGGGGGGGGCGCGGTCTCCTCGGCAGGCTCGACCGTGAAGCGGTCGCGGGTCTCGTCGAACAGCGCGGCCAAATCGACCGGCGGCTCGGCCTCGGGCACGGCACCGACGGCGGCCTGTTGCTCGAACAGCGCATCGAAATCGTGCGTGTCCTCGCGCACGTCGTCACGGGCGAACAGCGCGCCGAGGTCGGGGTCAGGCTCGGCTTCCAAGGTCGGCTGCTGCGCGAACAAGGCCTCGAAATCGGGGATGTCGTCCTCCGCGGCGGCGGGCGCGGCAGGCGTGCTCAACATGCCGGTACGCACCTGTGACGGGTCATCGACCTGCTCCAGCACGTTCAGCAAATCGAGGTCGGGCATGGCCGCCCCACCCTCGCCTTGCAACAATTCGGCCAGCAAAGGGTCGGTCGATTCGCCCGGCAACGAGTTCTCGCCCAAAAGCTGCATCAACGCCTCTTCCTCGGGCGAGAGGGCGGGCGCTTGCTGGGTCTGCATCCACTCGGGCAGGGCGCTGGACGGGGCGGGCGCGGCGGGCGCGCTGAAGACTTGGGATGACTCGTCCACCCCGAAGTCCAGCGCGTCGAACACGCTGGCGTCATAGGCGTTGGCCTCCTCTGCCCCGAGGTCATCGGCGTCTTGCAACCACGGCGGCAAGACCGACTGGGCATCCCCCCGCGTGTCGAACGCCTCGGCAGCCGCGTCGTTCTCGGCAATCACCCGCTCCGAGGTCTCGTCGGCCTCGGCCAACCACGGCGGCACGTCGTCCTTGTTGCCCACTGGCGCAATCGCGATTTCTTGGGTGTCGAGCCACGGCGGGATGCCCTCGCCGGACGAGCTGGCGGTGGGCGGCGCGCTCCGAGCGGGCGCATCGAGGTCGAGGGCGGCGAACCCGTCGAAATCCGTCAGCGGCGGCGGGGTGACCTCTTGCGGGGCGCTGGCTTGCAACCACGCCGGAATCTCATCGGTCGCCACCGCGGGCGAGTCGGGGTCACGCCCCTCGGCGTCCAAGCTGGACAGCTCGGCGAACAAATCATCCAAATCGAGGTCTTCCGAGGTGGCGCGGGTGGGCGGCACGCTCGGGTCGTCGTCGAACAAATTCCAGTCGGGCATGAAATCATCACGATTGGGGTCGTCTTGCGGGTCGTTCAGCCAATCGTTAGGGTTGCGGTTGTCGGTCATGGAGCCCTCCCGTTAGTCCCGCGTGGCGCGGTCTTGGCCGACCAAGACGCGGATACCGGCCACCAGCGTGGCCAGCCCGATACCCAACAGCATGGCGCGGGTGCCCGCATCCACCGGCACGGTCTCGACCCACGCCACCAGCGGCGCCCACGGCGCATCGGCGGTCATCAGCACCCGCGCCAGCAACATCACCACCACCGTCAGCACGAACAACGCGCTCGTCCAGCTCGGCCTGCGTTGGAGCAGGGTGGCCGCGCCATAGACCAATGAGAACAGCACCAGCGAGGCAAACGCCAGCTCCAGCGCGATTTGCACGCCCTCCAGCGCCAGCCGCGCCTCGGCCACCTCGTTGGGACGCCGCACGCTCAAGAAGATGACCAGCCCAAAGCTGGCCAGCATCACCACGCTATACAGCGCCAAGCCGCGCCGCGCCACCACCCGCCGGACGTGCACCGCAATCAGGTTGAACACGCCCGCCAGCACCGCCACCGCCGTGATGATGACCACCAAGCGCAACAACAACGCCACCAGCGCATCGAGCGGGGTGGTGGCCACCACTTGCGACAACAGGCCGAGCCCGTCTTCTACCACCAAGCTGACCAACGTCAGCAGGCCGAAAATCATGGTTAAGGCCGTCAAAAAGACGGCGCTCAGACGCACCCGCACGCCTCACCCTCCCCCGTTGATGACGCGAGCCGCCGCGACCAGCGCGATGACCACGACCAAGCCAATCCGCAACAGGTCGAGCGCGACCGTCTCGCCTTTGCGCGCCGCGCTGTCGCCCAAATAGGCCGACGCCTGAAACAATTCCTCGCCGATGAGCGGGGCACGGCTGAACGCATACGCCGCCGCTTGCCCGTCCAGCCGGTCGCTGGCGGCCAGCACCGCGTGGCCGCGCCGCACGGTGGCCTCGGCAGCCAACGCCAGCTCGGGGCCGAACCGCCCGACCAGCACCTGCGCGCTGGTATCTTCTTGCGTTTGTAGCGCCGCGCATCGGTAAACTCACGCTTGCGCCCGACCCGCTTGGCCACCCGCCGCACGGTGTCTTGAAGCAGGGGCAGCGCGGTCGGGTTCGAGGTGGTCACAATCGCCGTCCGGTCGCCATAGGCCGAGCGCGCCGCCACCTGATAGGCCAGTTCGGCAACCGCCAAGGCCAACACGCTAGAGTCGCCCCCCAGCCCGACATTGCCGACCGAAATCAACAAGGGTTGCCCCGTCTCGACACCGTGCGCGGCCAGCGTCGGCAGGCCGTCATAGGCCGCTTGTCCGCGCAATACGAACACATCGGGGCGGCGGCGGACGAATTGCGTCACCACCACCGTGACGGCGAACCCCGCCAACAACACCAATATGGTCAAAACCTGTGTGTTCAAGTGCCCCCCTACGTGTGCCGCGCTCAGTCTTCTCGTAATCGTGCGCGCAATCGCTCGACGCCCTCTGGCGTCTCCAGTGCATCGGCCAAGGCCGTGGCCGGAAAATCCCGCACGACCCAGCGGCTGACCGGTTGCCCGACATGCAAGAGCTGCGCGGCCACGGGTGCCAACGGCTCCAGCGCGTCTAACAGCGCACAAACCGTCTTGGCCCAGCCACGCCCCCGCACCCGCTGCACCCATGCGTCCAACTGCTGCTCATCCATAGCCGATACTATAGCACACCCCGCCCACCTGCGAAACAACTTGCCAACCTTGCTCACCCTCCCCCATAAGTCCCACGGGTCAGCGGCCAATTGGGCAACACATCGAAGCCGATGTCGTCGCGTTGCCCCGCCATATAGCGAAAATAGCCCGCGGACGCAATCATGGCGGCGTTATCGGTGCACAGGTTCAGCGGAGGGTAGCGCACCGGCAAGCCCGCCCGCCGCTTCATCTCGTCGCGCAGGCGGGCGTTGGCGCTCACCCCCCCGCTGAGCAAAATCTCACGCACGCCGTGCTCGGCGGCGGCTCGCGCCGTCTTCTCGACCAAAATATCGACCAACGCCTCTTGGAAGCTGGCCGCCGCGTCACCGACGTTCAGGCCACTGCGCAAGACCACGTTTTTCTCGCTGACCGGCGCGTCGGGCTTACCCTTGACCGCAGGCACCGTCACGGCGCGCAGCACCGCCGTCTTTAGGCCGCTAAAGCTGAAGTCATACGACGAGTCGCGCTTGCCACGCGGGAACTGGAAAGCCTCGGCGTTGGCCCCTTGCGCCGCTTTTTGGATGTTGGGGCCGCCCGGGAACGGCAAGCCCAGCACCCGCCCGACCTTGTCGAACGCCTCGCCCGCCGCGTCGTCCAACGTGCCGCCCAGCCGCTCGTAATGGCCGTGGTCGCGCATCAGCAACAGCTCGGTGTGCCCGCCGCTGACGATTAAGACCAGCGCGGGGAACTCGGCATCT
>JALONY010000049.1 GCA_025454715.1 Anaerolineae bacterium | reverse complement strand
GGGTGCGGCAGGCCGCGTCCCTACGTCTAATGTGAAATGAAACGTTGAGTATCCCGAGTTTAGGGTGCGTTAGCCGTCGTTGGTCGCTGGGCGCTAAAGTACCCAGCTCAAGAAGAGCAAGCCCACAAGGGGCTGGGGTACGCTCGTTAACACCGTATCTCAGGCGCTGTATTTGTTCGTCCATGCGTGGGTTCCGTCTTACACCCCATTCCACACGCCCCGTAGGGGCGTAGCGCGCTGCGCACGCTTAACCGAAATCCCGAATCAGCGTCGGGCGGGGCATGGGCAAGAGGTGGCTGTTGGTTTGGGTCGCAACCTCATTTCACAGCAGGCCGCGTCCCTGCTAAAACGCGGTGGTGCGCGGGCGGTATTGCAGCGCTTCGGCGGCGTGCTGGAGCGCGATGGCGTCGCTGTCGCCGAGGTCGGCGATGGTTCGCGCGCCAGCTTGAGGATGCGGTGATAGGCGCGGGCGCTCAGGTTCAGGCGCTTGGCTCCGACATCCAACAGGTTCTTGGCGTCCGGTGCCAACGGGCAATAGCTACCGATGTCGCTCACGGTCATATCGCTGTTGGTGCGGGCGTAGGGGTGCCCTGCGAAACGGGCGCGTTGGCGTTGGCGAGCGGCCTCGACGCGGGCGCGCACCGCCGCCGATGATTCGGCGCGGGTGTCGGCGGTCAGCTTGTCGAAATCGACGCGGGGCACGTCGAGGTGCAGGTCGATGCGGTCGAGCAAGGGGCCGGACAAGCGGCTTTGGTAGCGCGTAATCATGCTGGGGGTGCAGGTGCACGGGCGGTGCGTGTCGCCATAGTAGCCGCACGGGCATGGGTTCATCGCCCCAATCAGCAAGAAATTGGCGGGCAGGGTCAGGCTGCCCTTGGCGCGGCTGATGGTCACCAGCTTGTCCTCGATGGGCTGGCGCAACGAGTCGATGATGTTGGCGTTGAGCTCTGGGAACTCGTCGATGAACAGCACGCCGCGGTGCGCCAACGTGACCTCGCCGGGCTTGGGGATGGAGCCGCCGCCAATCAGGCCAGCGAGGCTGGTGGTGTGGTGCGGGGCGCGAAACGGGCGCTGGCGCACCAAGGGCTGGTCGGCGTCCAGCAGGTCGGCCACCGAGTAGATGCGGCTGACCTCGAGCGCTTCTTCGATGTCGAGGGCGGGCAGGATGCCGGGCAACGCCCGCGCCAGCAAGGTCTTGCCCACGCCCGGCGAGCCGCTCATCAGCAGGTTGTGGTTGCCACCGGCGGCGATTTCGAGGGCGCGCTTGACGTGCTCTTGGCCTTTGATGTCGGCGAAATCGACGATGTTGGTCGGCGTCGCTTCGGCGATGGCGGCGAGGGCGTCGTTGTGCCGGTAGGCGGCCAGCGGCTTGACCTTGTACAGGTGCTCGACCAGCGCGCCGAGGCTGGGGGTGGGGATGACGGCCAAATCGGTGATGAGGGCGGCTTGGGGCGCGTCCTCGACGGCGCAATACAGCGTGTGCAGACCGGCTTGGCGGGCGGTGTGGGCGGCGGCCAGCACGCCACGGGCGTGGCGCACGCTGCCATCCAGCGACAGCTCGCCGATGAACAGCGCGCCCTCGACCGCCGTGAGTGGGAGCTGGTCGGTGGCGGCCAAGACCCCGACGGCGATGGCGAGGTCGTAAATCGGACCTTGCTTGGGCAGGTCGGCGGGGGAGAGGTTGACGGTGTAGCCTTTGTTGGGGAACTGGAGGCCGCTGTTCTTGAGGGCGGCGCGCACGCGCTCGCGGCTTTCGCGCACGGCGGAGTCGGGCAGGCCGACGATGGTGAACTGTGGGAGCTGGGCACGCGGGTTGAAGTCGGTTTCGACCGAGACGATTTCGCCGTCTAGACCGATGATGGCGCAAGCGCGCACGACAGACAGCATAAAAGGTCTCCCAAGTCAGCCTAGAAATGAATCGATGGGGCAAGTATAATCCTCCTACAACGCATTTCAAGCACCCCGACGTGAGTCGCGGTGTCACTTAACGTAGACAGCCCACGTGACAGCCTGTATACTGCAAGGCTGGTCATGATGGGCTTACTTTGGGGATAGACGGCATGAAGGTTTCAACCTCAATCAAGGCTCGCTGCCCGCACTGCCGCATCATCAAGCGGCACGGCAACGTGATGGTCATTTGCAAGAACCCGAAGCACAAGCAACGGCAAGGGTAGGGAATAAGGTATGCGTGTTGAAGGTGTTGACCTCCCGCGTGATAAGCGGGTCGTTATCGGTCTGACGTACATCTACGGTATCGGCAAGAAGACCAGCCAAGACATCTTGGCCGCCACTGGCATCGATGCCAGCGTGCGCGTCAAGGACTTGACGGAGCAGCAACAAGCGGAGCTGCGCGCCGAAATCGGCAAGTACACCATCGAGGGCGACCTGCGCCGCTCGATGTTGGGCGCCATCAAGCGCCTGCAAGAAATCGGCGCGTATCGCGGCCTGCGCCACAAGCGCTTGCTGCCGGTGCGTGGCCAACGCACGCGCACCAATGCGCGCACCCGCCGCGGCGTGAAGAAGACCGTGCCGGGTCGTGGTCGCAAGCGCGGCGCGTCGAAGAAGTAACCGGTTTCCACCTTTGCGGGGGTGGGGTGCCCATGCGCGCAGGCGTTGGGGCGCTCGGCCAGCCCCGTCACATCACATCACAACCCAGTGCGCCCTGCCGGTGCTGTTGCAGGGCGCATCATGACGTAACCACCCCTCAGGAGGGTTCATGGCACGCGCTAAGCAGGGTGCTGCCAGCCGCAAGGCGGCCAAGAAGGTCGTTAAGAACATCCCTTACGGTCAGGCACACATCTACGCGACATTCAATAACACCATCGTCTCGATGACCGATCAGTCCGGCAACGTGGTTGCATGGGCGAGCGCGGGTACGTCGGGCTTTACCGGCAGCCGCAAGAGCACGCCGTATGCGGCGCGCTTGGCGGCGCAGGCGGCCTCGGATGCCGCCGCCGGCCACGGCATGAAGGAAGTGGACGTGTTCGTCAAGGGCCCGGGCCCCGGGCGCGAGAGCGCCATCCGCGCCATTCAGGCCAGCACGCTCAAGGTGCGCTCGATTACCGACGAGACGCCCGTCCCGCACAACGGGGTGCGCCCGCCGAAGAAGCGCCGTGTCTAGGCACGGTCTTTCCCGTTTCGGTGGTTAATCCCCACCCGTTTGTAGCCTAATGGAGGACTTCAGGGTATGAACCTGACCCAAATGGTGCTGCCGCACAAGGTCGAGTCGGACGCCGCCACGCGCAACTATGGCAAGTTCACCATCAGCCCGCTGGAGAAGGGGTTCGGCTTGACGCTGGGCAACGCGCTGCGGCGCGTGCTGTTGTCGTCGTTGCAAGGTGCCGCGGTGACCAGCGTGCGCGTGAGCGATGTGCACCACGAGTTCTCGCCCATCCCCGACGTGCGCGAGGACATGACGCAGTTGATCCTGCAAGTCAAGCAGTTGCGCGTCAAGCTGGACGGCGAGAGCGCCCGCCTGCGGCTGGAGCATCGCGGTGAAGGCATCGTGACGGCGGCGGACATCCGCTGCCCGCCCGAAGTCCAGATTGTCAACAGCGACCTGTACCTGTTTACGGTGGACAACCCCAACGCCCACCTCGAGATGGAGTTTGAGGTGCGCGCTGGGCGCGGCTTCAGCCCTGCCGAGGAGCGCGGGCGCCTGCCCATCGGCGAGCTGCCGGTCGATGCGATCTTCAGCCCGGTCAAGCGCGTCAAGTTCGAAATCGAGCCCGCCCGCGTCAACAACCTGACCAACTATGACAAGCTGGTCTTGGAAATCTGGACGGACGGGACGGTGCGCCCGCAAGATTCGTTGGCGCAAGCCGCCCAAATCCTGATGCGCCACCTGTCGGTGGTGAGCGGGATGAACCCGGACATGCCCTCGGACTGGGGCTTCGACACCATCGAGGAGCCCGATACGCGCACCACCGGCGGCAAGCGCTCGCAATTGCACGACAAGCTGATCGAGGAACTGGACTTGAGCGTGCGCGTGTTCAACTCGCTCAAGCGCACCGGCATCACCACCATCGGCGACGTGCTCGAGATGCTCGACCGTGGGCACGATGCGATGCTGGCGATCCGGAACTTCGGCGAGAAATCGCTCGATGAGCTGATGGAAAAACTGCAAGAGAAGAGTTACCTGCCCAAGCCGCAACAGGACAGCGGCAGCGCAGAGTGAGCTGACCAAAGAGGACGACAATGAGACACCAAGTCGCAGGGAAGAAACTCAACCGTGACTCGGGGCATCGGAAGGCGCTGCGCCTGAATCTGACCCGTGCGCTGTTGGAAAAGGAACGCATCCAGACCACGCTGGCCAAAGCACAATTCGTGCGCGGCAACGTCGAGCGTTTGATCACCGTCGCCAAGCGTGGCTTGGCCAAGGCCGAGACCAATAGCGCGGCAGGGCTGCACGCTCGCCGCGTGGCCGCCAGCCGCATGGGCAACAACCGCAAGCTGGTGCAAAAGCTGTTCAATGAGCTGGCACCGCGCTACAAGGCGCGCCCGGGCGGCTACACCCGCATCTACAAGCTGGGGCCGCGTGAGGGCGACAACGCCGAGATGGTGCTGCTCGAGCTGGTGGATACCACCGTCAGCCCGACGGCGCGCTAAGCGAGGCCATGACCGTGCGCTACCGGGCGACGCTGGCCTACGACGGCAGCGCGTACTGGGGCTTTCAACGGCAAGCAGGCGACACCCCGACCGTCCAAAAGGCGGTCGAGGATGCGCTGATGGGGATGGCTGGGAGACCGGTCATCGTGGTGGGGGCTGGGCGCACCGATACGGGCGTCCATGCCACCGGACAAGTGATCTCCTTCGACCTCGAGGGCTGGTCACACGGGACGAAAACGCTCGTTAAAGCCCTGAACGCAGTGCTCCCGCCCGACATCCGGGTGCGCGATGCCGCCGAGGCGCCCGGGTTCCACCCGCGCTTCGACGCCCGCAGCCGCCGCTACCGCTACGTCATCTTGCGCGCCGACGTGCCCAACCCGCTCTTGAATGGGCGGGCATGGATGCTGACGAGGCCGCTGGACGAGGCGCGTTTGCAAGCGGCGGCGGCCATGCTGGTGGGCACGCACGACTTCGCCACCTTCGGGCACCCGCCGCAGGGCGATAACACGGTGCGCGAGGTGTTCCACTCGGCGTGGGCACAGCGCCCCGACCCGTGGGGCGAGGTGTTCGAGTACGTGGTCGAGGCCACCGCCTTCCTGCACCATCAGGTGCGGCGGATGGTGGGGATGATGGCCGAGGTCGGGATGGGGCGCCTGTCGATCGATGCGTTTGGGGAGCGGTTTCGTGCCGCCGACCTTCGCCAAGCCAACCGCGCCGCGCCGCCGCAAGGACTGATCCTTGAGGCCGTGCGGTATCGCGAATAAAATATCGAGCTATACTCAGCAAGGATGAGGCGTGGCAACCACCGTCAGCCCGCCGGAGGAAACAATGAGAGTCAAGACGTTTGTGACCACCCCCGACGACATCAATCGTCAGTGGTGGATCATCGACGCGGAAGGGCAGACGTTGGGCCGCCTCGCGTCGAAAATCGCAGTGATCCTGCGCGGTAAGCAAAAGCCGATCTACACCCCCAACCTCGACTGTGGCGATTACGTCATCGTCATCAACGTGGACAAGATGGTCGTCACCGGCGACCGCCTCGAGTCCAAGACCTATTACCACCACACCGGCTATTTGGGTGGTATCAAGGGCGAGCGCCTGAAGGACTTGATGGGTCGCCGTCCGGTCAAGGCGCTGGAGACCGCGGTCAAGGGGATGCTCCCCGATGGCCGTCTGGGTCGCGCCATGTACACCAAGCTCAAGGCGTATGCCGGTGCCGAGCACCCGCACGCCGCTCAGCAGCCCAAAGAACTGAAGTAGGGGGTTCGTAGACGATGGCTTCGCAATACTTCGAGGGTATTGGCCGCCGCAAGGCCGCCAGCGCCCGTGTCCGCCTGTACCCGGGCGGCACCGGCAATTTCATGATCAACGACAAGGAAGCCCGCGAGTACGCCCCTCGCGCTGGCGACTATGAAATCATGCTCCAACCGCTGGCCGTGGTCGGCCAAGAGGGCACCTACGACATCAGCGTGCACGTCAGCGGTGGCGGCGTGACCGGCCAGCGTGACGCGGTGCGCCTCGGCGTGGCGCGTGCCCTGCTCGAGATTGATGCCGAGTTCCGCGCACAACTGAAGCCGGCCAAGCTCCTGACTCGCGATGCCCGCGAGAAGGAACGCAAGAAGCCCGGTCTCAAGCGCGCCCGTAAGGCGCCGACCTACACCAAGCGTTAACACGCTTGGCGCTGGGACGACCGGCCAAAAAATGCTAGGCTTACAGGCAAGACCGACACAGGTCTTGCCTGTTTCTATTGCCCCAGAGGCCACCCCCACCCGCCGCCCATTGCCCCCAAAAGGAAGACCGCCCGCGATGACCGCACCCCTCCCCGTCCCCCCCGCCGACCGCCCCATCCTCAACGGGGTGTTGCCCCGTTTCATGCACGCCGTCACCCGCCGCCCGTCGGCCAGCTTTGCCCGTGGCCTGACCAGCCGCGCCCACCTCGGCGCACCGTCGTATGAGCAAACCCAAGCGGCTTTCGACGCTTACGTCGAGGCCTTGCGCGCCACCGGCCTCGGCGTGACGGTGCTGGAGCCGGTCGAGCAGTTCCCCGATGCCCATTTCGTCGAGGACTCGGCGGTGTTGTTCTGCGATACCGCCTTCGTGTGCCGCCCAGCCAACCCCGCCCGTCGCGGCGAGGAGCACGCTATGGCACCCACCCTGAGCGGCTTCCGGCGCGTGTATGCCGAGGGCGACGCCACGCTGGAGGGCGGCGATGTGCTGTTTTGTCACGATCGCGTGTTGATTGGCCTGAGCAAGCGCACCAACCGCGTCGGTGCCGAGCAGTTGCGGCGCGCCATCCTCGAGCGCTTGCCCGGCACGCGGGTCGAGTTCGTGCCGTTCACCGGCGTGCTGCACCTCAAGACCGGCCTGACCGAGCTGGCGCCCGGGCTGTTGGTGCACGACCCGCAGATGCGGTTGGAGACCAGCCTGAGCGGCCTGAACATCGTGACCTTGCCCGCCCAAGAGGGCTATTCGGCCAGCGTGTTGCCGGTCAACCAGCACATCCTGATTGCCGACGGCTTCCCGACCGTGGCCGAGCTGGCCGCCCAGCATTACAACGAGGTCATCGCCCTGCCGATGGGCGAAATCGAGAAGATGGACGGCGGGCTGACCTGCCTGTCGTTGCGCTACTAGACGGAGGCGAGACGATGACGTTGACGATTGTCGGGCTGGGGGCGGGCGACGCGGGCGACATCACGCGGCGGACGTGGCAGGCCATGAGCGAGGCTGACCGCGTGATTTTGCGAACGGAGCGCCACCCGTGCGTGCCCGATTTGCCCAACGCCGCCAACACCAGCGCCTGTGATGACCTGTATCAGGGGCACGAGCGGTTCGAGGACGTGTACGCGGCCATCGTCGAGCGGGTGATGGACGCGGCGCGCACCGGTGACGATGTGGTGTACGCCGTGCCGGGCGACCCGTGCGTGGGCGAATCGACCACGCCCAAGCTGCGCGCCGCCTGCAAGGCCGAGGGCATCGCTGTGAAGGTGTTTCCGGCGGTCAGCTTCATCGAGCCGACGCTGGCGGCGCTGGGGGTGGACGGCATCGACGGGGTGCAACTGCACGACGCGCTGGTCATCGGGGCGATGCACCACCCACCGCTCAACCCCGACGCGCCCGCGTTGGTCAGCCAAGTCTATAGCCGTCAGGTGGCCAGCGACCTCAAATTGACGTTGATGAACCAGTACCCCGACGATTTTGGGGTCGTGCTGGTGCACGCGGCGGGGTCGGCACTCCAGAAAATCGAGCGGCTGGCGCTGTACGAAATCGACCGTAGCCCGCACATCGACCACCTGACCTCGCTGTGGGTGCCTGCGCTGGGCGGCATGACCAGCTTCGAGCGCTTCCAAGAGACCATCGCCCACCTGCGCGCCCCAGAGGGGTGCCCGTGGGACAAGGAGCAAACGCACGAGTCGCTCCGCAAGTTCTTGCTGGAGGAGTCCGCCGAGGTGCTGGAGGCGATTGACCGCGGCGACGCGGCGGCGCTGGCCGACGAGCTGGGCGACTTGCTGTTGCAAGTGGTCTTGCACGCCCAAATCGCCATCGACGAGGGCGAGTTCAAGATGACCGACGTGTTGGCGGGCATCAACGCCAAGATGATCCGGCGTCACCCGCACGTGTGGGGCGAGGTCGAGGCCGATAACGCCGGTCAGGTCGTCCGCAACTGGGAGATGATCAAGGCCGCCGAAAAAGCCGCCAAGGGCGAGGCCGCGCCGGAGTCGCTGTTGTCGGGGGTGCCGACCACGTTGGCACCGTTGTTGCAAAGCCACAAGCTGCAACACAAGGCCGCCAAGGTCGGGTTCGATTGGCCGTCGATTGCGCCGGTGGCCGACAAATTGCGCGAGGAAGTGGCCGAATTGCTGGCCGCCGAGACGCCTGACGAGCGCTTGAAGGAACTGGGCGATATTTTGTTCGTGGTGGTCAACCTCGGGCGGCATGTGGGGGTGGACGACCCCGAGACCGCGCTACGCCTGACCAACCACAAGTTTCGCACGCGCTTCTTGGCGGTGGAGCGGGCGGTGCAAGCCAGCGGCAAGCCGTGGGAGGCGTTCAGCCTCGATGAGCTCGATGCGTTTTGGAACGCGGCCAAGCGCAACGGGTAGGGC
>JALONY010000048.1 GCA_025454715.1 Anaerolineae bacterium | reverse complement strand
GCGCGGGGTGACGGTGCTGAACGCCGACCTCATCCCTCGCGCTACCACCCGCCTGACCTAAACACCCCCACACGCCTGTAGGGGCGCGCAGGACAGGTCTCAACCCGCAGGGGCGCAATTTGGTTCCCCCACACGCTGGTAGGGGCGCAGCGCGCTGCGCCCGCCGCTCTGGTTCTCGTCCCTCGCCCTCTCGGTAAGAGAGAAACGGGTTAGCGTCGGCTGCGCGGGTCGAGCGCGTCGCGCAGGCCGTCGCCGATGAAGTTGATCGACAACACCGTCAACGTGATGAGCAGGCCGGGCGCCAGCCAAATCCACGGGTAATCATCGACGAATTGGCGCGCACCGCTCAAGATGTTGCCCCATGTCGCGGTCGGCTCTTGCACGCCGAAGCCGAGGAAGCCCAGCGCGGTCTCGGTCACGATGGCGTTGCCCACGCCCAGCGTGGCCGTCACGACGATCGGGGCGACGCAGTTGGGCAGGATGTGGGTGAAGATAATCCGCAAGTCGCTGGCGCCGACCATGCGGGCGGCGGTCACGAACTCTTGCTCCTTCAGCGACAGCACCATCGACCGCACGATGCGGCTGAGGCCGAGCCAACTGAAGATACCGATGATGAGGACGATGGCGGCCACCGTGATGCTGAGCTGTCGCCCGAAAAAGTTGATGGTGGTGGTGGCGTTTTGGATCAGCACCGGCTGAATCACGATCAACAGCACCAGCGACGGGATGGCCAGCAACGCCTCGACCAAGCGCATCAGGATGGCGTCGATTAGGCCGCCGAAGTAGCCCGAGACCAGCCCGACCGCCGTGCCGATGATGATCGAGATGGTCACGGCGGCCACGCCGATCAACAGCGAGATTTGCCCGCCGTAAATCGAGCGGGCGAGGATGTCGCGCCCCAAGCGGTCGGTGCCGAGCGGGAACTCGACGTTGGGCGAGGTGTATTTCATCGGCAGGTTGGTCTTATTGGCCTGTGCCTCGGTGAAGAACAGCGCCCCGACCGTGACGAACAAGATGATGCTGCCGAGGATGATGAGGCCGGCCACGGCCATGCGGTGGCGCAAGAACCGCCGCAACGTGACCTGCATGAGCGACTCGGCGCGTTCGCGACGCCCGTCGAGCTTGACGACGCCGCCGACTTCGAGGGTGGATGATTTGGACGACATGAGCGGGTTCCTCTGGCTCAGTTATAGCGGATGCGGGGGTCGAGCCACGAGTACAGCACGTCGGCGACCAACTGGAAGAACACCACGGCCACCGCGGTCATGACCGTAAAGGCCATCAGCAAGGGGGGGTCGGCGGGCTGCACCGCGTTGATGAAGGCCAAGCCCATGCCCGGCCAGCTAAAGATGGTCTCGGTGATGACCGCGCCGCCCAACAAGAACGGGATATCGAGCGCGATGATCGTCACCAGCGGCAAGCTGGCGTTCTTGAGCGCGTGCAGGAAGGTGATGCGCCGCTCGGTCAAGCCCTTACTGCGGGCGGTGCGGATGTAATCGCTGTTGATGACTTCTAGCATGGTCGAGCGGATGTAGCGGCTGTAGCCCGCGATGTTGATGGCCGCGAGGCTGACGACCGGCAAAATCAGGTGGCGCAGCAATTCATCGAAGCTGCGGTCACCGCGCACGTCGTACATGCCCTGCACCGGCAAGCAGATGCTGGGGTCGCCGCCCACGGCGCGCAACACCTCGCGGCATTGCACCGCGAACACCTGCACCAACAGCAACGCCACCAAAAAGACCGGCATGGCATACAGCACGAACGAGATGCTCGTGACCATGTTGTCGAACCAAGAATATTGGCGGATGGCGGCCAAGATGCCGATGCCCAGCGCGAACACGATGGTGACGACGTACTGCGTGACCATCAAAATCAAGGTGTTGGGCATCCGCTCGGCAAAGATGCGCGAGACCTCTTTGCCGCGGAAGGCGCTGACCGACTCGCCGAAGTCGCCGCGCAAGATGCCCTGCCGCTCGCCCGGGGTCTCGCCGACCCCGTCCATGTTCAGGTCGCGCAAGCGCCAGTCATCGCCAATCAGCCACGTCACGAACTGGACGGGGATGCTGTCGTTGAGGCCGTACTTCTCTTGCAGCAGGAACTTGTCTTCGGGGCGGGCACGCGGGTCTTGGGCGAGGTAGGCAAACGGGTTGCCACCCGCAAAACTGAGCGAAAAAACAACAATCGTGACGATGGTCAACAGCGGGATGGCCTGAAGCAACCGCTGGACGACATATTTGGTCATGGGGGACTTCTCCGACGCAAGGCGGGCGGGGGACTCGCTCAGGGGGCGTCGGCCTAACGAAAACCTGACAATCCATCCCCTTACGAGAGGGGGGTGTCTTCCCAGCCATGGAAGACACCCCCCTTTGAGTGCGGTCTGGCGCTTAGGCGGTCAGCTTACGAAGCCGGCTGCCACAGCTCGATCTTGTTGAAGTAGTTGGCCGACAGCGTGCCGACATCCTTGGCGGTCGCGGGGTCAATCACGTTGGTGTTGATCGCGTACCACGTCTGGCGCAGGTAGAGGCCGTGCCAGAACTGCTCACCGACGAACTCGCGGATGGCCTCTTGGGCGATGGCGAGACGCTCGGCGGGATCGACGGTGCTGCCGACTTGCAGGTCAAGCGCGTCGAACTCGGGGCTGCACGAACCCCAGCCGTTGTTGCCGTTCGGGTCTTCGGCGCTCGGGATGCCGTCGCAACCGAACCAGTCGGGCGCATCGGCATACGGGCTCAGGGCGCTGGCGCTGAGCGCGAAGATGGCGGCGTCGAAGTCGCCGGTGTCGAGGATACCGCGCTCGAGGTAGTCAGCGAACAGGATGCCCGCCGGAACCGGCAGCAACTGCGAGCCGATGCCCACGGCAGACCAGTACTCGGCGATGGCGATCTGGTAGTCCTTGCGGATTTGGCGGTCGGTGGTGAAGAAGCGGATGATCAGCGCCACGCCGTCCTTGTCACGCAGGCCGTCACCGTCGCTGTCCACCCAGCCAGCCGCATCGAGCAGGCTGTTGGCGAGGTCAACGTCGTAACCGATGGTCTCGAGGTCTTCCGGCCAGAAGGCTTCGGGGTGCCACGCCTTGGGCACGCCGGTGCCCGGGCCGATCAGTTGCTCGGCGAGGGTGGCGCGGTCGATGGCGGCGATCAGGGCGGTACGGACGTTCACGTCAGCCAAGGCGCTGGCGATCGGACCACGGTTGTTGCCGTAGTTGAGCCAAATGGCGTCACCGAACACGCCCGGGGTGCCGAACACCTCGGCGCCCTCGACGGCTTGGTAGCCCTCGACGAGGTCGTCGCTGAAGTTGAAGGCCACGTCAATCTCACCGGCGGCCAGAGCGTTCTGCATCTGGGCGCTGTCGAGGATGAAGCGGGCAATCACGGTGCTGAAGCCGGGGGCGGCACCGTCCCAGTTCGGGTTGGCTTCGAAGCGGATGCTCTCGCCGACGATCCACTCGGTGGCGATGTACGGGCCGTAGCCGACGGTCGCGCCAGCGTTGACGCCATCGGGCGTAAACATGGCGGCGTTGTCGATGGTGCCCTCAGCCTCGAGGATCGGACGCAGGATGTGCTCCGGGTAGCCGCAGGTCGCGGTGCTCTGGCTGGTGTAGTCGGGGAACGGGGTGGTGTAGGTCATGCTGAAGGTCAGGTCGTCGATCACGTCGAACGAGGCCACGACTTCGGGGTACGACCCGCGTTGGAAGGTGCCCTTGGTCGGGTCCATCGTCACTTCGTGCCAGAACGCGCAGTCGGCGCTGGTGATGGCCTCACCATCCGACCACAGCAGACCTTCACGCAGCTTGTAGGTGACCTTGGTGGCGCCGTTTTCCAGCGTCTCGACCATGCCGTTTTCCGGGCTGGGGATTTCTTCGACCATGACCGGGTAAATCTGGCGGTTCACGTCCCAGTTCCACACGTCACGCGCATAGAAGTTGGTCAGCAACGACGCAAAAGCGAGGTCGCTACGCGGGGTGAGGAGCGGCGGCTCTTGCTCCCAACCAATCACCAAAACATTGCCATCCTGCGCGGTGGCGCTGATGCCTACGGAGAGGCTCAGAACCATCACGAGGGCGACGAGAATGAAACGAGCAGTACGCTTCATCGTTCCTCCTGAATGTCGGTTCATCAAAAAGTTTCTAAAACGGCACAGAGCGCCCGACCCACGCCCAAGCCGATGTCGGTTTACACCGATTGAACGTGAGCATAACACATTCCTAATACGGTTTCAACGTCATCACCCCTGTAATCTTTGACGGGAAACGCTTTCATACCCTGCCCAATCCAACATTAAACAAAATCTAATCTGCGATAGGTTCCGCGTGAGCCGCTCGGTGCGTCGGGTGAACAGTGTCAAAACGTACAAGCCCGCCCCGTCGCGTTTGTGTAAAGTAGGCAGGGGCTGGCCAAGATTAGAGGATGATGATATGCAGCGGTTTTTGGCGGTTTTGCTGGCATTGCTGGGGCTGACGCTGATGGCGGCGGCGCAAGCCCCCAAGCCGATGGTGATGCCCGCGGGCACCCCGGCTGGGGCGGCGACGTGGTTGTTTGGGCAGGCTTATGGCAACACGCCCGGGGCGTACAACTTCGGCGAGGCGTGGTATCGCGCCGGTCAGGGCTTACATTTCGGAATCGACCTGAGTATGCCGTGCGGCACGCCGTTGGTGGCGGTGGCCGACGGGGTGGTGGCGTTCGCCGATGACCTCGGGTTTGGGGCGGGGCCGCACAACCTGATTTTGCGGCACGACGCGCTGGGCGTGACCACCCTGTACGGGCATTTGCAAGCCTACCCGTTGGTGCGCCCCGGGCAGACCGTCCGGCAGGGCGATTTGGTGGCGTACAGCGGCGACCCCGACTCGACCTGCTTCTCGCGCCCGCACCTGCATTTCGAGGTGCGCTCGCTCGATTACCAAACGGCCTATAACCCGGTCGATTGGATCGAGGCCGATTGGCACGCGCTGGCGTTGGTCGGGGCGTTCAGTGGGCATGTGCTTCAGGGCGATATGGACAACGCCCGTCGCTGGATGAGCCTCGATGACCAGCCCGAGGTGCGCTTCTTCGGGGCGCGCCTCAACGCTTACGCGGCGGTCTACCCACCGGCCAGTGGGCAAGCCGCCCCGCCCAACGCCCTGCCGATGCGCGACCTACCCGCGCTCGACCTCGAGGCGGTGTGGGCGGCGCGCACCCTCGGCAGTGGGGGGTGTTGCTGGCAAAGCTTCTGGGACGCCAGCGACCCCGAGGCGCTCTACAGCATCGACGGCGAGGCGGGGCAGCGTGCCAGCGTCTACCGCTGGGACTTGGCGCAGCCGTTCATGGGCGACGTGGTGGAGCAAGCACCGCCCGCGCCCCGCTCACCCGACGGCAGTTACCGCATCACGATGGAAGGGGCGGACGCCATCCTGACCCGCCTGAGCGATGGGGTGATGTTCCGCGCCCCGACCGAGGGCGAGACGCCCGCCCTCAACCCTGCCAATACGCATGTGCTGTGGGTGCAGGCGCGCCCGACCGTCCCGGGCGAGGCGCGGGCACCGTCGGCGGTGCGCGTGCTGGAGGTCGGGCGGACGACCCCGACCGAGCTTTGGCAAGGCGCGGGCGTGGGCGCGCAGTGGGTCGATGACCGGCGGGTGTTGGTCACGGTGCCGGGCGAGCAACGCACCACCCGCCTCGTCTTGGTCGATGTGATGGACGGCGCGCAGACCGACCTCGGCACGTACACGTGGATGCGCGGGCTGAGCGTCGGCCCGGGTGGGCGCTGGCTGGTGATGATGTTGACCTATCAGGCCGAGCCGCAGGCGTCTGGGGTGGTGGCGTTGCGGCTGGAGGCGGGCGCGCAACCGGTCATGTTGGGCTGGCTGGGCGGTTGGCGCTGGCGGGACGCGGATGAGCTGTACGTCATCCCGATGCAGCCGGACAGCGACCCCGCGCAGGCGCTGTATCATCACGACCTGAGCACCCAGACGCTCACGCGGCTGAACACCCCCGCGTTTACGGTCATGAACGGGGATTGGCGGGTGAGCGCCGACGGGCGGCGCATCGCCTATCGCGAGCTGGCCACCCGCGAGCTGACCGTGCTGGAACTGCGGTAGCGGGGGCGGGTTTTAACCCTCTCGACCGGGTGTGATGGCTGGGGCGGGCACCCCCATCACACCCCCCAGAACACGCGCATCCCGACCAGCAGCATGACGAAGCATACCGCCAGCAACCCCGCGCCCACCCGCGCAAAGTCGCGCATGGCGTAGCCGCCGGGCCCCATCACCAGCACGTTGACCGCGTGCGAAATCGGGGTGATGAACGAGGCCGAACACCCCATCGCCGTTGCGATGGCCACCGCTTGCGGGTTGACCCCCAGCGTGATGGCCGCGCTGATGGTGATGGGGGCGGTGACGAAGGCGGTGACCTGCCCGCCAATCACCTGCGTGAGCACCGCGCTGAGCAAATAAGCGCCCCCCACCAGCCCCAAGCCGCCCAATGGCTCGACCCAGCGCACCACTTGCTCCCCAATCAGGGCGGCGGCACCGGTGTTGACCATCGCTTGGCTGGCGGCGTACATGCCCGCAATCAAGAAGATGGCGTTCCATTCCATGCCCGCGTAGGCTTCTTCCATGGTCAGCGTTTTGGTCAGGATGATGGCCAGCGCCGCGCCCAACATGGCCAAAAATACCGGCACGCCCAGCACCGACGCCCCGACCGCCAAGCCGGTCACCCCGACGGTGAACAAAGCGCGGTACGGGCGGGTGATTCCGGCGTGCTTGACCTGCCGCAACAGCAACAAATCGCGGCGCTTGTCCAGCCGCTTCTTGCCCGCGTCGGGGCCGACCATCAGCAGGGCGTCGCCCATCCGCAGGCGCACGGTCGGCAAATCGCCGTCGTGCGGCTTGCCGTCGCGCAGCATGGCCAGTGGCACGAAACCGGTGCTCAGGCGCAGCTCCAAATCATCGAGCGAGCGCCCGATAGCGCCCATGTCGGGGGTCGGCAACACCTCGACGACCAGCAGGCCGAGCGCCTCCAACTCGGGCGTGGCGAGGCGGCGGAGCGCGCCACCGCTTTGCGCGGCGAGGCGGCGGGCACGGGCTTCGTCGGTCGCCAAAGTCAGCACGTCGCCACTGCCCAGCGTGTGGCTGGTGGTCAGGTGGTGCAGGGTGTCGCGGCGCTGGCGCACGCTCAGGACGTGCCACGCGGGCAACCCGACCTCGCGCAGGGTCAAGCCTGCGAACGGGGTGGCGGGCGGCAAAATCAGCTCCCAAAAGCGACGCTCGAGCCCGTAGGCCAGCTCACGGTTGACCTCCGGCACCTCGTCGTCGGGCGTGGCGTCCTTCATCGGCAGCAGGTGCCGCCCGATTAAGCCCATATAGGCGATGCCCGCCAGCGCCATCAGCCCGCCGACCGCCGTAAAGTCGAGGATGCCCAGCGGGGTTTGGGGCGGGTTGGCGGCCAGCAACAGGTCGCTGGCGATGATGTTGGCGGTGGTGAAATAGGTGGCGATGCCGCCCAATAAGCTCCCGAACGAGACCGGGATTAAGAGGCGACTGGGGGGGATGCGCGCCTGCCGCGAGATGTCGAGCGCGGTCGGCAACAGCAACGCCCCTGCCGCGAGGTTGTTCATGAACAGCGAGAGCACGGCGGTGGCGCTGGTCAGCAGCACGATCAGGCGCGGCTCCGACTGCCCGCCGATTCGCAACAAGCGCTGGGCAATCCAACTGGCGACGCCGAATTTTTCGAGCGTTTGCGACACGATGAACAGGCCGAACAGGGTCATCACGACCGGCTGGCTGAGTCCGGCGAGGGCGCGGCTGGCGTCACGCGGGGTGTCGGGGGTGCTCAGGACGCCCAAGCCCAGCAGTTGCGCGCCCCCCAGCATCAGCGCAATCAGCAACGCGGCCACGTCCGAGCGCAAGCGGTCGGTCAGGGCGAACATCAAGGGGACGGCGATGATGGCGAGGACGAGCAGTTGGGTGGGGGTCACGCGGCACTCTTAGGCGTCGGGGGTTCCGAACGTGATGTTAACGTCGCGGATGATGACCTTGTGGCCTTTGGCGTAGATGGCGGACGGGCGCTTATCGGGCGTGCCGAGCTGGGCGCGCATCAGCATTTGGACGAACCAGCTCTCGACCTCTCTCAGGTCGTCGTACAGCCCGATGGTCGGGTGCTTGATTTTGGGGTCGGTGTGTTGCCAGAAGACGACGACGGTGCTGCGGAGGATGTCGATCAGGTCGGGGCGGTCGGCATATTTTTCGTTGCCCCAGTTGCGCTCATGGGCTTGCACGCGCTCCATGAAGTCGCTTTCGGAACGGTCGGGGGTGGTTTTGGGGGCGGGCGTTTTGGTCATGTGGGTGCGCTCCGAGGCAGTGCGGTCAAAAAAACCTCCGGGGGGGCCGATAAGCCGAAATACCGGACTTCTGTCAAGGTATGTCGGGTTCGTCGGCTGGATCATCGTCTTTGCGGCGAACGAGTCGGCGCATGTCCTGAAGGTACATGTTCGTGATTGTAGTGCGTTCTTTGCGCTCCCACAACCA
>JALONY010000047.1 GCA_025454715.1 Anaerolineae bacterium | reverse complement strand
TTGATGGCCGCCCTCGAAGGCTTGTTGCCGCAGTTCACCCAATCGCGCCGCAGTGCCGCCGAGGTCGAGTATGACTCGCCGCGCTTGGCCGCCCCGCCGCGGGAGTCGAGCGCCCTGCCCAGCTATGACCCCGCCGTGATTGCCGGCCTGCCCGACCGCGACCACGTCATCGAGCAGGTGCAGGCCGCCCTGCGCCATTATTATGGGGGCCCGGGGCTGACGCAAAGCCGCCTGCTCGATTTGACGGTCGTCCGCGAGGTGTTGGGCGAGTATGGCAATCAGCCGGTGCGGGCGTTGCGCGCCGTGCTCGACCAAGCCATCGAGACCTTGCGCCCGCCCGGGGAGCGCGATTGGCGCAGCCAAGAATGGCTGATTTACAACGTGATTGAACTGCGCTACCTCAAAAAGCTGCGCGTGCGCGACGCGGCCAACCGCCTGTATATGGCCGACGCCACCCTGTATCGCAAGCAGAACGTCGCCATCGAGGCCGTCGCCGACGCGCTTTTGCGAATGGAGGCTGACTCCCTCTCGCAAACCGACGCGGACACCTCCGCTGTTTGACACATATGCCAACAACGCTCATAATTTAACAAACGGTGTCCTTAGGCCAGCGTTCGCCCAGATGCTTTATCGTTTTGAGCGCCTAAGCCACGACGCCCCCACGTCCCGCAATCGCCAGCGGTGCGCGGGGGTGTATCACGATTCTATTGTTTGAGGCTGGGGGGCCCTGTAGCATGTCCGATTTCCACTCCGAAGAATATTCTCCGCCGCCGGTCGATGAGGGCTATTGGTCGTCGTTGCTGAGCGACCGCCACGCCGACGACCAACCGACCGACAGCGGCCACACCACCGGTCACGGCACGCCCGAGGATTGGGTGGAATTGGCGCGCCTGCGCGATGAAGACATCACGCTCACCCTGCCGGTCGTCGGCTACAACCGTGGCGGCCTCTTGGTCGAGTGGCGGACGTTGCGCGGGTTCGTGCCCGCCAGCCAATTGACCGATTTCCCGATTAATGCGCCCGAGCCGACCCGCCGCCGCGCCATCACCGGCTATGTCGGGCGAGAGCTGGCCTTGCGCGTCATCGAGCTCAACCCCGACCGTAACCGCGTGATTTTGTCCGAACGCGCCGCCCAAGCCGAGCCCGGCGGGCGACAGCTCATCCTCCACAGCGTGCAGCCCGGCACGGTCGTGCGCGGCACGGTCACCAACTTGGTCGAGTTCGGGGCGTTCGTAGACCTCGGCGGCCTCGAAGGGCTGATCCACATCAGCGAGCTGAGCTGGGGGCGCGTCTCGCACCCGCGGGCGGTGCTGGAGCGCGGCCAATGGGTGGAGGCGTATGTGCTGGAGGTCGATCGCGCCGCTGGGCGCATCGCCCTGAGCCTCAAGCGCTTGCGCCCCGACCCGTGGCGCACGGTCGAGCAAAAATTTACCGTCGGGCAAGTCATCGAGGCCACCGTGACCAACGTGGTCGATTTCGGGGCGTTCGCCAGCCTCGAGGATGGGCTCGAGGGGCTGGTGCACGTCTCGGAGCTGGCCGAGGGGCATTTCTTGCACCCGCGCAACGTGGTCAGCGAGGGGCAGCACATCCGCGCCCGCATCCTGAGCATCGACGGGCGCGCCCGCCGCATGGGGCTGAGCCTGCGCGACGTGGATTAACCGTCGGGTGGCCGCCGCTTAACGCCCAAAGACGCACGCGGGTACAATGCCGGTGTGCGTTTTTGCGTTGGCGGGCGTGCCCCCAACGCGCCATACCTCGGGAGGGTTCGCCCCATGATTACCCCAGAAGCATTGCTGGGCGCTGGCTTAATTTTCGTTTTGCGCGTGCTCAATTACGCCGTCAGCACCGTCCGCACGGTCGCCATCGCCCGCGGGCGTCGGTTGATTTCGTCGGTGTTGGCGTTCGTCGAGGCGTTTTTGTTCGCGGTGGTCATCGCCAGCATCGTCCAAGACATCACCGGCAACCTGCTGAACCTGCTGGCCTACTGTTTTGGGGCGGCTGCGGGCGGTTGGGTGGGGATGGTGATTGAGGCGCGCTTCATCACCGGCTACGTCACGGCCACGGTCATCGCGCACGACAAGCCGCGTGGGCACGACATCGCCATCGCGTTGCGCGGGGCGGGCTTCGGGGTGACGGAGACGATGGGCGAGGGCTTGAGCGGCCCCGTGGCCATGTTGCGGAGCGTCATCAGCAAGCGCGAGGTCAGGCAGGTGCTGGACATCACCCGCGCCATCGACCCACAGGCATTCGTGGCGGTCGAGGAAGCGCACGCCATCCACCGCGGGTGGCTGAAGGAGCGCGACACCCCCCGCGCCCGCAACGCCGACGCATAAGGGCGGCGAGCGGTGGTGGTTTCGTGCCACATTCGGTGTATGATGTGGCCTGACCACGCCGCCCACGCACCCCACCGGAGACCCCATGACCCGACGCATCGCCCTTTTCGCTGGTATCGCCCTCGCCCTTGCGGTCGGCTTGTTGCTCGATTTGCGCTTTAGAGGGCTGGCGTGGCAATTCTTATGGTCGGTCACCGGCGAGGAAGACGTGCTGGCGCAGGTGCGCGGCGGCGCGGAGTGGCTGGGCAACCTGACCCGCCCTCAGCCCAGCTTCGCGCCGATTGTGCCCATCGACCACGCCGGACAACGCCCCTACGGCATCAACACCTTCCTTCAGCTCGAGCCCGACCCGAACAAGGTCGAGCGCCAATTGGCGCAAATCAGCGGCATCGGATTCGGCTGGATACGGCAAGAGTTCCCGTGGGAAGACATCGAAATCCACGCCAAAGGCGACTTTGAAGACCGCCGCAACGTCGAGGTCTTGGGCGTCATCAGCGCGTGGGACAAGTACGACCGCATCGTCGGCTTGGCCGAGCAATACGACATCCAGATACAGGCGCGCCTGAGCAACCCGCCGCGTTGGGCACAACTCAGCCCCGAGGCCGGCGATATGGCGCCCCCGACCGACATCCAAGATTACGTCGATTACGCGGTGGCGGTGGCCGAGCGCTACAAAGGCCGCATCCACCACTACCAAATCTGGAACGAGCCGAACATCTACCCCGAGTGGGGCGACCTCGAGCCGGTCAACGCCGAGCGCTATACCGAGCTGTTGTGCCGCACCCACGACGCCCTGAAGGCCATCGACCCCGACATCGTAATCATCAGCGGCGCACTCGCCCCGACCGTCTCGCTGACCGAGCGTGACCTGAACGATTTTATCTTCCTCGAGCGGATGTACGCGGCGGGCGCGGGCGCGTGCTTCGACGTGCTGTCGATGCAGGGCTACGGCCTCAACAGCGGCCCGACCGACCGCCGGATGCGCCCGACCACCGTCAACATCAGCCGCAACCTGTACATCCGCGAGATGATGGTGCGCCACGGCGACGCCCACAAGCCCATTTGGCTGAGCGAGGCGGCGTGGAACAGCGTGCCGTCCGAGGCCGAACACCCCGAGCCGATCGATGCCCGCTACAATTTCGGGCAAGTCACGCAAGACCAAGCCGCCCGCTATATGCCGATGCTGTATGAGCGCGCCAAGCGCGAATGGCCGTGGGTCGGGGTGATTAATTACTGGTTTTTCACCCTGCCGGACGACAGCCGCAGCGATGAGTCGATGTACTATTTCCGCATGGCCGAGCCGGATTACAGCGACGCCAAGCCGAGCTATACCCCGTTGCCGGTGTATGAGGCCATGCGCGACTACTTGGCCACCGTCACGCCGACGGTGTATCAAGGCGTGCACCAAGTCGGGGCGCATTACGCCATCGGCGCGTATGCCGACGGCCTGACGCCGGAGGGCGGGCGGATTGGTGCGCCGTTGGTCGAGGCTGAGGGCGCACAGTTCGGCACGGCGGCGCAAGCGGTCGAGCTGAATTTCGACGCCTATGGCACCGGCGCGGTCTTGCGCTGGCGTGGTGAGCGCATCGTGGTGGTGCTCAACGGTGAGGACACCGTCTACACCTCCGACGGACAACGCTGGGAGGAGACCGCGCTGTGCACCTGCGTCGTGCCCCAAGCCTTGTCGCTACAAATCGTGTTGCCCAGCAGTGCGCCCGCGCCGGTCGCCCTGTTCGACAGCCTGACCGTGTATGACCATACCGACCGGTTGGTGTGGGCGGGGTTGGCGGTGGGTGCGGTGCTGGTCGGGTTGATTGCCCTCGCGCTGTGGCGGCGGGCGCGCTGACCGGAACCAGAGCGCGGGCGCAGCACGCTACGCCCCTACGGGCGTGTCGGGTGGGTGGTGTAGAATCAAAATCGCGGACGCGGCAGGCGCGCTGACCGGAACCAGAGCGCGGGCGCAGCACGCTGCGCCCCTACACCCTCTATCCCAAAATGGGCGTAAAAACATATCACAAGGAGACCCCGCACATGCACAGCCTGACCCACGATACCCCGCACCCTGCCCACGCGGTCTATACCGCCTTGACCCACCCCGACATCGCCCGTTTTTGGCTGGGGACGCGCAACCGCCTCGACGTGCGGGCGGGTGGCACGCTGTTTTACGGCTGGCCGGATGGCACATGGGCGGTCTGGAGCCTGCGCGAGGCCGTGCCCCAGCAGCGCCTGAGCGGTCAATGGCACGCCGCTGGCTTGGCCGCGCCGGTCGGCCTGAGCCTCGACCTGAGCGCGCACGGTGACGGCACGCGCATCACCCTGACCTTGACCGACGCGCCCGCCGACCTGCCCTCGCAATGGCAGGCGTGGCTGGCCGACCTCGACGCGCTGCTGGCGACCGGCGAAGACCCGCGCCGGATGCGCCGCCCGCTGATGGGGGTGCACCTCGAAGACCTGACCCCCGAAAACCGCGCCCGCCTGCATACCCCCGCCGCGCATGGGCTGGTCATCGTCAGCACGGTCGAAGGGGGGTCTGCCGAGGCCGCCGGATTGCGCGCCTATGACGTGCTGACCCACCTCAACGACACGCCCATCCACCACTTCAACGACATCAGCGCGGTGATGTCGGGCTGCACCGCCGGTCAGGTCATCCCGTTCGGCTATGCGCGTGGCCAAGCCCTGCACACCGGCCAAATGACCTTGCGCGCCCGCCCCATCCCCCCGCCCGTGCCGGAATTCGAGGCATTGGCCGCGCAACTCGCCCAGACCGTCGGGGAGGTGTGCGCCGAACTGGACGAGACCGTGCGCGGCGCAAGCGAGGCCGAGCTTGCCCACTCGCCCGCCCCGTCCGAGTGGAGCGCCCGCGAGACCCTCGCCCATTGCTTGTTTACCGAGCGGTTTTACAGCGTCAGCGCGTGGGCGGTGGCCGGTGGCGCGCCGGAGGTGGCATGGACGAGCAACATGCCGATGCAGTACGTTGGCATCCTCGCGCAATACCCCGAGACCGCCGCGCTGGTCGAGGCGCTCAAAGCGAGCCTGCGCGAGCACGTGGGCGAGTGGCACGCCTTGCCGCCCGAGGTGCGCGCCGACCGTGCGCTGTACCAGCGCGTCGCACCGTTTTATCTCGACGCCGGCAGCCACATCCGCGAGCACCTGCCGCAACTGCGCGACGCCATCGCCAGCGCACGGGGCTAAACACGCCCGACAAAATTGTGTACACTCAACCCCCACCGTCGTCGGCTGAACAAGGTCGTTTATCCGTGAAAAAAGCGCTGCTCTTGGTCGGGTTTTGGTTGCTGGTCACCCCGTTGTTGTTAGAGGGGCTGATGCGCTTGGCCGTGCCCGCCCTGCCGCCTTACCTGCAATTGGCCGCGCAACGGGTGGTGGCTGGCGAGTCGCTCGACATCAACCGCATCGGGCTGATGACGATGGACATCGACCACAACTTTATGATGAAGACCGACATCACCGACGCGCTGTACGGCCCCGCGCCCGGGGTGGCGTTCCGCGTCAGCACGGTGCAGGTGCAGGGCAGCCGTATGGGCTTCCGCAGTCGCCCGTTCGCGCTGGGTGACCCGATCGGGGCGATGGTGGTCGGTGATTCGTTCTCGTTCTGCTTTACCGAGTATGACGATTGCTGGGTCACCCAATTCGACCGCGCCACCGGCCTGCCGACCCTCAACACCGCGCAAGGCTCAACCGGCAGCACCAGCCATTGGCGCTTCATCGACACCTTCGGGCGCACGTTCAAGCCGCCGTTGGTCATCTGGCAATTTTGGGTCAACGACTTCAACGAGGATTACCAACTGGCCGTGTTGCGCGGCGAACTGCCCGAGTCGTCGGTGCAGACGGTCGTGCCGGACTACCCCGACGAGGGCGGGGCAGTCGTGCAATGGTTGCGCGCCCACTCGGTGGCGTGGGTGGTCATCGAGGTTGCGTTGGGCAACGAATCGCCCTACATCAGCGATTTCGAGAAATACCACTTCACCCGCCCGCACAGCGTGACCTTCAACGGCCACACCCTCAACTTTGGCCAGCGCTATGAGCAAATCGCCACCAACCTGCGCGACCCGCGCATCAGCACCGGCGTGCCGCTGACCCGCCGCGCCCTGCGCGACGCCCAAGCCACGGTGACCGGCTGGGGTGGGCAGATGGTGGTGATTATTCTGCCGACCCGCGAGGAGGTCTACCGCGACCTGACCGCCCCGCTGATGGGCGCGGAGGCGGTGGACGCGCTGGGCGCGCCGCGCCGCGTGATGAACGCCCTGTGCCAGCTCGAAGCGCTGACCTGCCTCGACCTGTTGCCGATTTTCCGCGAGTACGCCGCCAAAGGCGACGCGCTGTATTATGCCGACGACATGCACCTCAACCCGACCGGCAACGCGGTGTTGGCCGCCGAGGTCGAGCGTTGGCTGCGCCAAATCGGGGTGCTCAGCCCGACGCGGCAAAACTGACCGCTACCTTTACCAGACGAGGTTTTCGATTCATGGCAAAAACGCTGTTCGAACTGATTGAGCCCCTGCCTGACGCCGACGTGTTGTCGGTCACCGCCGACACGATGATTAGCGCGCCGGTGGCCGAATCGACCGACGAGCTCCAGCGTGGCGGGGTGTTCGTCGCCCGCCGTGGCCGCACCACCGACGGCCACCGCTTCATCCCCAAGGCGATCGAATTGGGCGCGGCGGCCATCGTCGGCGAGGACGACCTGACCGATTTGGCCGTGCCGTATGTGCGCGTGCGCGACTCGCTGGCCGCGCTGGGGGTGTTGGCGGCGGCCTATCACGATTTCCCCTCGCGCTCGTTGGTGGTGATTGGCGTGACCGGCACCGACGGCAAGACCACCACCAGCACCCTGATTCACAGCATCCTCAAGCGCGCCACCGGCGGCGCGGCGGGCTATATCTCGACCATCGCCGCCGACATCGGCGGGCAACAGCGCGATACCGGCCTGCACGTCACCACCCCCAGCGCCCCCCAAGTCCAGATGTTGCTGGGCGAGATGGTCGAGAACGGCCTGACCCATTGCGTGCTGGAGATGACCAGCCACGGCCTCGCGCAGGGGCGGTTGGTCGGCGTCGATATCGACGCGGCGGTCGTGACCAACATCACCCATGAGCACCTCGATTATCACGGGACGTGGCAGAACTACCGCGACGCCAAGGCCACCATGTTCCACATGCTCAAGCGTAGCGCGTATAAGTCGGGCGTGCGGGTCGAGTCCGACTTCGAGGCGTATGCGCCGGAGTCGAGCATCCCCAAAATCGCCATCATCAACCTCGACGACGACGGCGCACGCACCCTGCTGGACATCCCCGCCGACCTGCGCGTGACGTATGGGCTGCACGCCGCCGAGGCCGATTGCCGCGCCGACAACGTCGAATTGCGCCCGGATGGGGCATCGTTCACGGTCGGGTCGGCGCGCTTCGATTTGCAGTTGGTCGGGGCGTTCAACGTGTATAACGCGCTGGCGGCCATCGCCATCACCCGCGCCCTCGGCGTCAACTACAAGCACATTTACGAGGGCTTGGCGGCGGTGCAACAGGTCTCGGGGCGGATGCAAGCCCTCGATGAGGGGCAAGACTTCATCGCGATGGTCGATTTTGCCCACACGCCCAACGCCCTCAAGGTGGCCTTAGAGGCCGCCCGCACCCTGATTGCGCCCGACAAGCGCGTGATTGCGGTGTTCGGGTGCGCGGGCTTGCGCGATGTCGAGAAGCGCCGGATGATGGCCGAGACCAGCGCCCGCACCGCCGACATCACCATCATGACCGCAGAAGACCCGCGCACCGAGTCGCTGGACGCCATCTTGCAGGTGCCCGATCGCGGCGAGGCGCTGTATCGCGCCTGCCAGATGGCGCGCCCGGGCGACATCGTGATGGCCTGTGGCAAAGGCCATGAGCAAAGCATGTGTTTCGGGACGGTCGAATACCCGTGGGACGACCGCGACGGCTTGCGCGCCGCCCTGCGCGGTCAACCGCTCAAGACCTTGCCGACGGCGTTGGGCTGAGGGTTCGGGCGGGCATGGAAATGGAGGACGCGGCAGGCCGCGTCCCTACGGGCGTTGGCCGGTTTTTGTGCCGTAGGGACAACGCCTGCGTTGTCCGTTGAGGGGTGAGGTGGCGGGCGTGGAAATGGCGGACGCGGCAGGCCGCGTCCCTACGGGGCGTTGGCCGGTTTTTGTGCCGTAGGGACAACGCCCGCGTTGTCCGTTGGGGTGCGTGGGTTGCGGGCGTTGGCCGGTTTTTGTGCCGTAGGGACAACGCCTGCGTTGTCCGTTGGGGGGTGAGGTGGCGGACGCGGCACGCTGCGCCCCTACGAGCCTGACCCTGTGTGACCCGCCCTGAACCCCCTCGCCCCGCTTGCGTGGGAGAGGGGGGTGTGACCCGCCCTGAACCCCCTCGCCCCGCTTGCGTGGGAGAGGGGGACGGGGGGTGAGGGGCGTTGTCCGTTGAGAGTGACGGGACGCCCGCCTAGCCCTCAATCAAGAGGGTTTCGGGGTCTTCGATCAGTTCCTTGATTTTGACGAGGAACTGCACCGCCTCGCGCCCATCGATGACGCGGTGGTCGTAGGTCAGGGCGGTATACATCATCGGGCGGATGACGATTTGCCCATCGACCACGACCGGGCGCTCCTTGATGGCGTGTAGGCCGAGGATGCCGACT
>JALONY010000418.1 GCA_025454715.1 Anaerolineae bacterium | reverse complement strand
AAATCAAATCGAGCTCCAAACCGGCCTCTTCGAGCGCCTTGATGACCCCGATGTGCGCCAAGCCCCGCGCTCCGCCCCCGCTCAGCACCAGCCCGACCGATTTGCCGACCATGCGGCGTGTCAGGCGGTGGACGTGCTGGGGGGTGCCCAGCCGCACATGGTGGTGCGCCCGCACGTCACGCCGATCCAGCCAGTCGGCGGTGCCGTTGGGCTGATCGGTGGTGCTGTGGTGCAACAACACCAGCTCGACCGGCAAGCGCGGGTATTGCTCGCGGATGGCGCGCTCGATGCGCGTTAGCTCCGGCGACTGGGTGGCGTCGGCCAGCAAATACACGCGGTCGGCTTGGCGCAGGCAACGGCGCGTCCACGGCGTCCAGCTCGCCTCGCCCACGTAGAGCAAGCTCTCGAACGAGGTCTCCAAGTTGCTCAGCCAGCCCGCCACCACCGCGCTCTCGAGCAAGAGGGTGCGCCCGTGCTTGGCCAGCCCGCTGGTCAGCGCTTGGACGAAACTGGCGGGCGGGTGCTGGTGCAGCGGGATGACCGCGATGTTGAGGCACGCGGCGCGGGGGTTATTGGTGCCGCTCTGCACGCGCTGTTGGCGGCGCACCATGCTGCGGGTGATGTGCAACATCGTGTTGGGGGCGCGCTCGATCAGCTCATAAAACACCGCCCGTGTGACGCGCACCACGTGCGTCTCGCGCACCGCATAGACGGTGGCGCTGCGTAATTCGTCGGTCAACAAGGCGAACTCGCCGACCGTCTCGCCGGTCACCAAATCGCCGACCGTCTGGAGGGTGCCCAGCGCGTCGCGGTAGACCACGCGCAAGCGCCCGTTGACCACGATGCACATGTCGGTGCCGCTCTCGCCCTGCCGAAACAACGTCTCGCCGGTCTCGAGCACCTGCCACTCGAGGCGGTTTTGCAGGTCGTTGACGATGGCGGGCGCCAGCTCCCCGAACACCTCGCGCAGCACCATCGACAATTGCGCGCTGTACAAGATGTGGTTGGGGATGGGCAAGCCCATGCCGCGCAACACCCCGAGGATGTCGGCCACCTGACGGCGCGACAAGCGCGGCAACACCCCCTCGACCAGCGATAGGGTGAGGGCGGGGTGATGTTGCCCGATGGCGATGAAATCGGCGCGGGTCAGCACGTATAGCGCCCCGTCGGTCTGGGCGACCAGACCGGACTCCAGCGGTGCGCCGGTCAGGAGCTCCACCTCGCCGATGCTGTCGCTGGCCGTGAGGGTGCGCGCTGGGGTGTCGTCGGTCACGAACGCGCCTTCGAGCACGATGTAGAGCGCCTCACAGGGGGCACCCGCCGCCAGCACGCGCTCACCGGCGCGGTAGGCGCGCTGGTCGATGTGCTGGGCGATGACCTCGGTCAGGGCGGTGGGCAAGCCGTCCAGCAGGCTGGTGCGCGCCCATGCGGGCGCTTCGTGAGAAGTGCTGTCGGTCATGCGTCTTGTGCCTCCAATCCGCGTAGTTTGCGCGTCGCTAGGGGCAGGGTCAGTTGGTGATAGAGCATGGCACCGACCGCCCGCACCCCTGCCCAGCGGCCACCGCGCAAGCTCACCCACGTCTTGCGGCTGCGATAGGCTTTGTGGATGACGGTGTGTAATTGGCGATAAAAGGCGGTCTTGAACGGCCCCTTGTACAGCATGGCGAGGTCTTCGCTGTCCACCCAGTTGGCGCGTTCGCCCAGCTCCAGCTTGACCCGCTCGTAAAACGGCGTGCCGGGCAGCGGGTAGCTCACGCTGATGCCGATGTCGTCGGGCAACAGGTCATGCACCATCTTCAGCGTCAGGTCGATGTCGGCGCGGGTCTCGCCCGGGTAGCCGAATTGCAAGAAGAAGGCCACCCCCACCCCGTGCGCGTGCAATTGGCGCGCCGCCTCGTAAATCTGCTCGACTTGGGTGCCTTTGTCCATCGCGTCGAGGATTTTCTGGGAGCCCGATTCTGCGCCGACCCACACGATTTTGGCACCCGCCCGCGCCAGCGCGGGGATGGTCTTGCCGCGCAACAGCAAATCGACCCGATTGAGCGATTTGAACGGGATGTGCACCCCCTGCCGATCGAGTTCGTCGGCGAACGACTCGATCCATTTGTCTTGGATGCCCATGATGTCGTCCATGAACCAAACATGATCGGGCTGGACGTGGTCGCGCAGCCAACGCATCTCATCGACCACGCTTTTGGGGCTGCGGACGGCGTAGCGTTGCCCCCAAATCGGCTTGGCGCACCAGTTGCAATGGAACGGGCACCCGCGAGTGGTGACCATGTTGACGCTGTTGCCACGCGGCGCGGTAGCGCGGCCAATCGACCATGTCCCACGCGGGCATCGGCAGGGCGTCGAGGTCTTTGAGGGTTGGGCGCGGCAAGGTGCGGACAGTCTCGCCGCTGGTGGTGCGCGTGGCGATGCCCGCGATGGTGGGGGCGACGTGCAGCGGGTCTGACGAGGGGCGCAGGAGCGCGGCCAACACGTCCAGCAAGGTCTCCTCGCCCTCGCCGCCTCGCGCATCCGCAACAGCGACATCTTGCTGAGGTAGTTGAAATTGTCCTCGTATAGCACGGCCACCCGCGGCGTGTGCTGGTCGAGCGCGCTGACCCACTCGGCCTCGGACTCCGCCAGCATGGCATCGAAGAGGCCGACCGAATACCCCGCCTCGCGCACGACCGCCGCCGCGTACAACGTGCCCAACGGCGGGTAGGGTTGCATCGCCCGCCACAGCTTGGGATCGAAGCGCAGATAATAGGATTGCCCGAAAAGAACGTCCGTCATTTGGTCTGGGGCGCTGGGGGATACAGGGCGATTGGGCGCTTAGGGCGCGGGCAACGGCAGGGGTGCCGCAATCGGGGCTTCGGGGGCTGCAATCGGGGCACTGAGGCCGTTCACGAGGTTCAGGCGCACGTCATCGACCCACAGCGCGCCCGACGTGCTGGTGGAGACGAAGCGCACCTCGATGCTGGACACGTTGGCCTTTTGCAGGCTGAACGCGCCGCTAAAGCGTTGGTGCGGCATGATGCTGGCACCGCTGTGCGTGGGCAAATCGACCCGTTGGCGTGAGCCGTCGGTGTATGTGATGATGATGCGTGGGCGCACATTGGCAGTCGTTACTCGGGTGCGCAGGCTGTAGCTCAAGGTGTAGGTTTGGCCAACCCCGAACGACCAGCCCGATGGGAAGCTCGCAAAGGTCAGGGCGTTGCTGCTCTCGCCCGCCCCACCGATGAACTCCATCGCACAGCGGCTACCCTGCGCGGCGGCGGCGGGGTTGGTGCAGATGACGGTGTCGTTGCCACCGGTACTGCTGATCGTCCAGCCAGCGCTACCACGCTCGAACCCGCCATTGCTGATCAGGTTGGGGGCGACTTGGGCGTTGAGCGTCAGGTTGCCGCCCGCGCCGGTGGCGCCACCGACCATGATGTAATAGGTGATGTTGCGGCCAGCCTCGAAGTTGAGCACCTCGGCGGTGCCATTGGCATGGGCGTTCATACAGCCCTCTTGTTGCCAGCCATTGTTGACCGACCGATAGACCGCCAACGCTGTATCGAAACCGCTGGTCGTCAGCGTATAAGTCCTGTTGGCCGACGGGCGGAACGTGTACCACACCGTGCGTCCGATATTGGGCGCACAGGTCGCGCCCGGCTCGGTGGCGGTGCTACGGGTACGGTTGTTGGTGTTAGCGCTGTTGGTGCCGATGGCCAATGGGAGAGCCGCCAAGTGCGAGTCTCCGACGGGGTAACGCGCCGACATGGCCGCGATGTCGCCCGCGCTAAGATAGCGTTGTTGACCCATCAGGCCGTTGGTGTTGAAGGCTTGGTAGGGCGCTTTGGCCACGATGGTCGGTTGGCCGTTGATGCTGAAGGCGGTCGGGAAGTAGTGCATGATCGACTCGAAGTCATACGCGCCCGAGGTGGCCGAACCCTCCCAGATGGTGAAGTTATTTTCGAGGTTATCGGGGATGCGATCCCAGCGAATCTCGACGTATTGGTCACGGTCGGGGCGGCTTTGCTCGTGGATGAAGCCCGCCGCGTGCGCTAACTCGTGGGCGACAACGAAGATCGCGCTCCAGTTGAAGATGCCGATTTCTTGGCGGCCCCCGATGCGCCCGACGTATGACCAGTTGCCGCTGTCGTTCATCAAGTAGATGTAATCGGTCTGGTTGGTGCGCGGGATGAAGCGCAAGCCCGAGACCGCTTGCCATTCGTTCATGGCCTGAATCGCATAATTGCGGTTGGTCTGGCTGACATCCCCGGCGAACGCATACGGGATGACCCCGTCATTCCAGCGCCTGAAGGACGAGGCGTCATAGCCGCCGCGGGTTTGCAACAAGCTGGTCGGCACGACCATATCGCCGATGCGGGTGAACCCCTCGCGAACTGGAGCGCTTTCGCCCTCGACGGCAGGGAACGGGAGAGGGGCATCGCCTTGCCCCATCGTCAGGGTGGCGATGGCCAAGACGAGGTTGAGGGTGATGAGGCCGATGAGCCCAAGCAGTCGTTTGTTCATGTGGTGTCAGCATCCAATATCAGGTGATAAAAGCGTGATATGACCACAATAACCCCGAATTGACCGACAGAAGCGTTAAGAATTGCCGTAGTATTAAGGTAGTAAGGGTAATGGGTATCGTATCCTCAGCCTAAACACAGGCGGCGGGAGGTGCAGGACAGTGCTGGGCGAAAGGGTTACACACTTTCGCGAAAGTGCCGCGTGACGCCTTGTCAATCCTTGCTAACGCCCTTAACCCATTGGTATAGTACGCTTGATGTGAAATAAAATGTGGCGTATCCCGAGTTTTGGGGCGTTGGCTGTTGGTGGCCGCTGGGCGCTAAAGCACCCAGCTAAAGAAGAACAAGCCCACAAGGGGCTGGGGTACCCTCGTTAACACCTTATCTCAGGCGCTGTATTTGTT
>JALONY010000046.1 GCA_025454715.1 Anaerolineae bacterium | reverse complement strand
CCGATGGCGCGTCCTCTGACGAAAAGGATGGTATGGGCACCAGTATAACACGATTGTTTGAATTGCGAAACAACCACGGTACCAGCGGCGCTCATTAGTCACTCAGCCGTTTAGCACCCGACGCAAACCCAACGCTGCTATACTTCGTGACAATTTTCACGGACACCATCGTTGGGATATGCTTATGTTGTCGCTGCTTCGGCTGGGGTTGCGCGATGTGTCGCGCCGGTTCGTCCAGAGTGTGTTGTTCGTCTTGGGGGTGGCGTTGGGCGTCGCCATGATGGTGGCCATCGATGTCGCCAACGGCTCGGCCAGCCGCGCCTTTGCGCTCAGCACCACCAGCATCACCGGCAGCGCCACCCACCAGATTACCGGCGGCCCCGCCGGTCTGCCGTCCGACCTGTTCCGGCAGGTGCGCGTGGAGCTGGGCATCCGCGATAGCGCGCCGGTCGTGACCGAGTACGTGCGCGCCGAGGGCACCGATGAGCCGTTGCGCTTGCTGGGGGTAGACCCGCTGTCCGAGCCGCCTTTCCGCACCTACCTGAGCGAGATTGAAATCGAGAGCGGCAGCACCGCCAGCGACGCCCAAGAGTTCGACGCGGTGGTGGCCTTCATCGCCGAGCCCAATACCGCGCTCATCAGCGAGACGCTGGCGGCGCGCCTCGGGGTCGCTTTGGGCGGGGAGGTCACGGTGCGGGCGGGCACGGCCATCAAGACGGTGCGGGTGGTCGGCATCCTCAAGCCGGAAGACCGCGCCAGCCGCCAAGCCCTCGACGACCTGATTTTGACCGACATCGCCACCGCCCAAGACTTGTTGGGGGCGGCGGGGCGCTTGTCGCGCATCGACCTGATTTTGCCCGCTGACCAAACCGAGCAACTCTCGGCGGCCATCCGTGCCGTCTTACCTGCCGGTGCCCTATTGCAGCCCGCCCAAGACGCGGGCGGCGCGCTCTCGCAGATGACCGCCGCCTTCGAGCTGAATTTGCAAGCGCTCAGCTTGTTGGCGTTGGTGGTCGGCGTGTTCCTGATTTACAACACGGTCACGTTCAACGTGGTGCAGCGGCGCGCTTCGCTGGGGATTTTGCGGGCGCTGGGGGCGACCCGCCGCCAAGTGTTCGGCAGCATCGTCGGCGAGGCGTTCATCCTCGGCGCGGTCGGGACGGTGGCCGGCTTGGGCTTGGGGGTGATTTTCGGGCGGGCGGCGGTCGGGTTGGTCGCCCAGACCATCAGCAACCTGTATTTCGCGGTCAACGTGCAGGGCATCACCGTCGAGCCGCTGACCTTGCTGCGCGGCGCGCTGATTGGCGTGGCCGCCAGCGTGGCCGCCGCCGCCATCCCCGCTTTCGACGCCACGCGCACCGCTCCGGCGGGGGCGTTGCGCCGCAGTGACCAAGAGGACACCATCCGCCGCCTGTTGCCGGTCATCACCGGTGGCGCGGTCGCCCTGATTGGGCTGGGTGGGGTGTTGCTGTTGTTGCCGACCACCAACCTGTTCATCAGCTTCGGTGCGCTGTTCTGCGTGGTGGTGGGCGGGGCGTTGCTCACGCCCATCATGCTGGTGCTGGCGATGCGTGCGCTGGAGCCGCTGTTGGCGCGGGCGTTCGGCATCTTGGGGCGGATGGCGCCGCGGGCGGTGGTGCGCTCGCTCAGCCGCACGGCGGTGGCCGTGGCCGCCCTGACCATCGCCGTCAGCGTCATCGTCGGCGTCAGCGTCATGATTTCCAGCTTCAGGAGCACCGTCTCGGACTGGCTGGGGACGACCTTGGGGGCGGACATCTACATCTCGTCACCGTTGTTGACGGCCAACCGCGCCACTGCCGACGTTGACCCCGCCGTGGCCGAGCGCGTGGCGCAAACCGCGGGTGTGGCGCGCATCTCGACCAGCCGGTCGGTCACGGTGGCCGCGCCCGATTATCCCGAATTGCCGCCGGTCAACCTGCAAGCCATTTCGTTCGACATCGCCCCTGACCGCGGCTACGTCTGGACATCGACCGACGACATCGCCGGTGCGATGGCGGGCGGGGCGGTCATCGTGAGCGAGCCGTTCGCCTTCCGGCGCAACATCACCCCGGACAACCGCACCATCCGCTTGCTGACCGACTCGGGCGCGCAAGCGTTCGAGATTGTCGGGGTGTTTTATGATTACACCACCGACCAAGGCCAAATCTTGATGCTTCAGGACACCTATTACGCGCTGTGGGACGACCCGTTCATCACCTCGGTGGCGGCTTACGTCACGCCCGAGGCCGACCTGTCGGCGGTGGTCAACCAGATTCGCGAGAACGTGGCCGGTTTCGACCTGACGGTGCAGGCCAACCGCGATTTGCGCGCAGGGGTGTTCGAGGTGTTCGATAACACGTTCGCCATCACCATCGCCTTGCGCTTGCTGGCGACCATCGTGGCGTTTATCGGCATCCTGAGCGCGTTGCTGGCGCTCCAGCTCGAGAACACGCGCCAATATGGGGTGATGCGCGCCACCGGCATGACCCCCGCGCAGCTCTGGCGCTTCACGTTGCTCCAGACCGGCTTGATGGGCGGCACGGCGGGGGCGCTGGCGCTCCCGATTGGGCTGGCGCTGGCGATGGTCTTGTTGTTCGTGATTAACGTCCGTAGCTTCGGTTGGACGATGCAGTTTTATTTCGCCGCCGACGAGTTCGGGCAGGCGTTTTCGGTGGCGGTGGTAGCGGCGCTGGTGGCGGGGTTGTATCCGGCGTATCGCATGACCCGCCTCGCGGTTGCCCGCGCCCTGCGGAGCGAGTAGGGGCGGCAGAGCGGTTGTGTCGGGGCGGGCGCGGCAGGCCACGCCCCGACGATGATGTCGGGCGGTTTTTGTGCCGCAGGGACAACGCCCGCGTTGTCCTGTTTGACCGTTGGGGGGCAACGCGGGCGCGCCCCGACAGGCGTGTGGCGGGTGAGAGGGCGGCAGGCCGCGCCCTATTTCGCTCTAGCGTAAGCCGACGCGCCAATTGGTCACGTTGAGCACCACGCCGCCATCCCGCACGAACAAGGCCGGAACCACCCCGACATCGCCGCGGACGAACGGCATCGGCTGGCCGATTTGCTCATCGTTCCAGAACGCGCTGACCGTCCCCGCGTTGACATCGCGCACCAGCCGCACCCGCCCCAGCACCGCGTTGACGGCGCGTTGGCTGATGATCGTCTCGGTGTCGCCGACCACCTGCGCCAGCGCGATTTGCGTTAGGCTTTGTGCCTCGACCCTCAGGCCGACGGCTGGGCTGCCGTCGGTCGGGATGAGCATGAGCCCGAAGTAAATCTGGTCGGTCGGCAGGGTCGGGTCGAAGGTCGCGAGGCTGATTTGCGCCTCGGCGCGGCGGATGCGCGTGCTGGCGAGGTTGCCATAGGCGAGGTCGAGCGCGCTGGCCTCCAGCGAAAGCACCGTGCGTTGCCCGCTGGCCGCACCGCCCACGCCCAAGCGCCACGCCCCATCGCCCGACGGCGAAAATTGCTCCGCCGTCCACGTCACGCCGGACGGGTCGAGCCGCCCGACCAACGCCAGCAGGTCTTGGTCGCCGGTCAAGCCCTCAGGCGGGAGCGTCGCGGTGGGTGGGGTGGTCGGGGTCGGGCTGACCGTCGCGGTCGGGGTATCGGTGGGCGTGTCGGTCGGGGCAGGGGTAGGCGAGGCGTCCGGCGTCGGGCTGTTGGCCTCGGTCGGTTGCGGGGTGGCCGAGGGCAGTACGGCCAAGGCTTGGGTCGTCTCACGGGTGGCCGATGGGGCTTGGGTCGCGGGGTCGGTCGCGCTCGGCTCGGGCGTGAAGGTGATGGTCAGGGCGACATCGGCCACGCTGGGCGTGCGCTCTCCGGTCAAGGCCGAGACGATGACGATGAGCGCCAGCAATGCCGCCAGCGCGATGACCCCGATGATGAACCGGTTGCCACTGCGCCCACTGGTCGAGCGGCGGCGGGTGTTGAAGGTCTCGTCCTCGTCGGCGTCCTCATCGGTCGGGGGCGGGATGGTCGGGGTGAGGGTGATGTCGCGCTCCTCGCTCAGGGTCGGGACGGGGGCGCTGGTGGGGGGCGCGGGGAACTCCGGCGCGTTTTCCGTCACGGTGTACCAGTGGCGATAGAGCGGGTAGGCGGGGTGCCGGTCGATGAACATGGCGCGGAACAGCTCGCCGAAACGTTCCAGCTTGGCGCTGCGCCGGATGGTGCGGTCGGTATAGACGGCCAAAAATTTCTCGTAGGTGTCGCGCCAGTCGAGGAGCTTGGCGGCGATGAGCTCCCCGACGAGGCGCTGGCTGACCTCGACCATCTGATGATGGGCTTGGCGGGCGTCGTCGCTGGGTTGGTCGGCGGCGCGGTCAACCGTCAGGCGCAAGGTGCGGATTTGGACGGCCAAGCTGCCGGTGCCTTGCAACAGCGCGTCCAGCCACGCCCGATAGCGCGGGGCGACGATGCCCGCGGCCTCGACCTCGCCATAGAGGCGCAGCGCGGCCTCGAGGTGCACGCCCGCGGTGCGAAATTCGCCCTCGCCCCAATCGCGCAAGGCCGCATCGACCTCGCGCAGGCTGGCCGAGGTGCTGGGCAAGGTGCGCCCGACGCCGCTGTCCTCGATTTGGCGGCGCACGGGGTCGATTTGGGCGACGGTCTGGGCGCTGCTCAGCCCGTTGAGCAACGCGCCCAACCGGTTCAGCTCACCACGCCGGTCGATGAAATCGTCCAGCGCACGGGTCATCGGGTGGGCGCTGCCACCCTCGCCGAGGGCGCGCAAGGCGGCCTCGCGGTAGAACATCGCGTTATCGAGCACGCCCGCGTGCGCCTCCAACGTGGCGCGCAACAAATAATCGAACGCCAGCAAGCGCGGGGCGGCGGTGCTGCTGCGCCCGAACAAGTCCAATAGGCCGCGCCCCATCGCCTTGAGGTAGGTCTCGGAGCTGGGCATCTGCGCCTCGAAGTCGCGGCGGATGCGCGCCTCGTCGGTGGTGTAGTCGCGGGTGGCTTGGTCGAGGGCGGCGCGGGTGCGGTCGGGCTGGCCTGCGCCGCCGCGCTCCACCCACTCACGGGCGGCGCGGGCGAGGTTGCGCAGGCGGACGGCAGCGGCGCGCTCGGCGTCACTGCGGGCGATTTGTAGGGCGTCCTCGCCGAGGCGCTCGGCGTCGCCCAAGCGGCCACGGTCGAAGGCTTCCCAGCCATCCGACAGCGTGCGCCCCAACCCGCCGTACAAGGCGTGCCGCTCGACATAGCGCGTGTTCTCGACCACGGCGCGCAGGTGGCCGAACCATGCCGCTAGTGACGGGCTGACGGTAGCTACCGTGTCGATGGCTTGCGCCAGCGATTCGAGGGCACCGGCGCGGTTGCCCAGCACCGCCGCGCTGGCATAATCGCGCCATGCGCGTTGCGCCACGCCCAGCCCAGCCAAGATGTTGTCCAGCACATCGTCGAAAAAGGCGGCGGCGAACGGCTGAAGCTCGTCGTAGGTGCCGCGCAACCAGCCATCGATGTCCAGCCCGTCGGGCTGTGGGGTGAAGGTTTGGTAGGCTTGTAGGCGTTGGTACAGGCCGCTCATCAAGGCATCGACGGTCGGCCATGCGGGGTTGATCGGGTCGATGGCTTGGGCGGCTTGGAAGGCATCACGCGCCTCGGTCGGGCTGGTGACGATTTGGCGGCCTATGACGTGCATCGCGTCGGCCAGCGCCATGGCGGCGGTGATGGCGCGGTCGAGCGCGCCCATCGGCAGGGCGGGCTCTTCAAGCTGGTGCTTGACCATCACGGTGGTGAGCGGGGCTTGCAGGGCGCTCAGCCGGTCAACGATGGTGCGGAATTGGTCGCGCATCGGGGCGATGACCTCGAAAGCCGCCATCCCGTCCAACAGGGCGCGGATGTCGGTCAGGGTGCGGCGCGCCTCGGTCACCGGGTGCTGGGTGGCGGCCAAGGCGGCCAAAGCCAGCTCCAGCCGGTATAGGTTGGGGCGCAACAGGTGTAGCTCGGGCATGTGCGCCGAGATGCGCTCGGCCATCAGCCATTGCGCCTTGCGGACGGTCGGGTCATCCGAGTCGGCCATCAACAGCGCATAGGCGGCCTGCACATAATCGCCGTCGAAAATCAGGGCGAGGCCATCGCGCTCCCCGTCGGAGGGCGGGGTGTTGGGGTGTGCCTCGCGCAGGGTGCGGGCGCAATCCAGCAAGATGGCGATGCGGGCGTGCTCGTCCTCGCCGACCTGTTGCGCCAGCTCGTTGAGCGTCTCGGCGGCGCGGGCATAATTGCCCCCGTCGAGGTAGAGGCGCACCGCGTCGAGGGTGGCGGCCAGCTCCAGCAAGCCGAGGCGTGCGCGCAAATCGCGGCGGAGCTGGGCGAGGGCGGGGTGCCCGGGGTCGAGTTGGGCGGCTTGGTCGAGGGCACCTTGCAGGGTGGTCAGCTCACTGCGGCTGAGGTTCATCTTCAAGCGCTCGCGGATGCGCCCCAGTTGCCCGTCACGCTCGCGCTCCAGCGGGGCGCGATACTCCGCCAGCATCCGCTTGAGCTCGACGATGTGGGCGAAGCGCTGGCGCGGGCTGGGGTGCAGCGCACGGCTGACGAGGGCGCGCATCCGCGCCGAGACGCGCTCGGCGTCTTGGCCGAACGAGACTTCCCAATCGTCGCTGGCGTCGCGGGGCACCTCGGGGCGGCGGCCACCCGTCAGGATGAAGTACAGCAACTCACCGGCTTGGGCGATGTCGCTGTGCTTGCCCACGCCTTGCGCGTTGACCTCCTCGCCGGCCAACAAGACCGCGTTGCCCCAGTCGATGACCTTGAGGCGGTAGGCGTCGCGGTTCCAGAACAGGTGCTTGGCGTCCACGTCGTTATAGACGATGTCTTTGGCGTGGGCGACCGCCAGCACATCCAGCAGGCGGTCGAGGATGATGCACATCTCCAGCTCGGGCAGGCGCTCGCCGCGTTGCGCCAACGCCAGCACCTCCTCGCCGATGACCACGCCCTCGGCGCGCTCGATGACGATGTATTGGTGCGCTTGCCCGCCCACCACGAACTGCCCTTCGCCCAACAATTCGGACAAAGACGGGTGCCCGCTCAGGCGTTGCAGGGCGCGGCGCTCGTTGGCGATGCTGACCTCTTGGGCGGCGCGGATGGGTGGGGCGTCGCTGGGGGCTGGCCGCTTGATGACCACGGCGCGTTCGTTGTTGAGCGTATCGACCGCTCGCAAGGTTTCGCCGGAGCGCCCGCGAGGGTAAATGTAATCGTACCGGTATCGACTGTCAAAAAGGCTGTCCGCCATGCGCTTATACCCTAACTGGTGCGGTATTTTTGGCCGCCCGCGCCCGTGGGTTCGGGCGATTGCCGTGACGTTCGATTGTAGCGCATCATGACCGAATTGGGATGCCCTACGTGGTCTTGCGCGGACGGTGCGGTGGGTGGGGGTGGCGCGCTATCATCCGGCCAATATCCACCCGCCGAAAGGCCGCCCGATGTCCCCGTTGTCGCCACGCCTGCCCGATGAGGTCTTGCACCTGCGCGAGACCCTGCCGCTCAAGCCCGCCGCCGTCCCGTTGCGCGGCCAAGTCGTCACGCTCAGGCCGCTGGTGTTGGAGCGCGACCTCGCGGCGCTGCACGCGCTCTCGGACGGGCGCGAAATCGTGCGGGGCGACCGGACGATCGCGCCGTATGACGCCGAACTGCTGATTTGGCGCTACATGTTCGAGGGGCCGTTCGAGTCGGCTGATGCGCTGGGCGCGCACCTGCAAGCTCAGCTCGACGCGCCCAACGGCCTGCCCTATACCGTGTTCGACAACGCGACCGACCAGCCGGTGGGGGTGGCCAATTATCTCAACAACAGCCCGCGTGACCTCAAAATTGAGCTGGGCAGCATCTGGTATAGCCCCATCGCGCAGCGCACCCACGCCAACCTCGAGACCACCCACCTGTTGACCGGCCACGCCTTCCAGTTGGGCTATCGGCGCGTCGAGTGGAAGTGCCACGCCCACAACCAGCGCTCCCGCCGCTCGGCCTTGCGGATGGGCTTCACGTTCGAGGGGGTGCAGGAGCAACACATGATCGTGAAGGGCACCTCGCGGGATACGGCGTGGTTTCGCGTGTTGGCGCACGAGTGGCCGCAGATGTCGGCGCACCAACGCGCCTTGCTCGCCCAAACGTTTTGAGCTTGTGACCGCTCGTTTCTAGAAAGAAGGAACCCCATACACCCCCTCGACGCGCAGTTTACCCGCGTCGAGACCGGCCTACGTTTGATTGAGACCTACGATGTCACCTTCAGCGGGTATGGCGGCCAACCCATCAAAGGGTGGTACGCCCGCCCCGCCAACACCCCCCAGCCGTTGCCGTGCGTCGTGGAGTATCACGGCTACAACGGCGGGCGCGGCTACGCGCACACCGTCACGTTTTGGGCGAACGCGGGCTATGCCCACCTCAGCATGGACAGCCGTGGGCAGGGCGGGGGCTGGCGGCGCGGCGACACGCCCGACCTGCCCGATGCCGCCAACCCGTCGCACGCCGGGTTCATGACGCAGGGCGTGTTTAGCCCCCACTCGTATTATTACCGGCGGATGTACGCCGACGCGGTGCGCGCCATCGAG
>JALONY010000045.1 GCA_025454715.1 Anaerolineae bacterium | reverse complement strand
CATTGCGGGAGGGGGATTCGAACCTCCGACCTTCAGGTTATGAGCCTGACGAGCTGCCTCTGCTCTATCCCGCGTAGATCAGTATAGGCCAGCACCCCCCACCCTGTCAACACCGAGTTTGGCGACTTTGCTAAACTGCCCTAGCGCTTGTCCGCAATCAGCCGCACGAAGCGCCGCTTGCCCACCTGCACCACCACCGGCAGGCGCGCCAGCACCACCACATGATCGCGCTCAGCCACCACCTCGCCATCCAGCCGCACCCCGCCCTGCTCCAGCAAGCGTGCCGCCTCTTTGCCGCTCTCGACCATCCCCAAGCGCCGCAACAAGTCAATCAAGCGCTCTGGGGCGGCCAGCACCTCGGTCGGCATGTCGGACGGCATCCCGTCGCCGTCCCTGCTCCGAAACACCTCATCCCAGCGCTGGCGGGCGGCCTCGGCGGCCTCGGGGCTGTGGTAAATCGTCACGATGGCGTGCGCCAACCCCAGCTTGGCCGCATTGGGGTGCAACGCCCCTGCCTCCAGCTCGGCCTGCCACGCGGCGAGGCGGGCAGGTGGCCACCCCAGCACCAGCTTGTGATAAATGGGCATGGCATGGTCGGGGATGCTCATCACCTTGCCGAACATGTCCCACGGCTCGGACAATAGCGGGATGTGATTGCCCTGACTCTTGCTCATCTTGATGACGCCGTCGGTGCCGGGCAAGCTCTCGCCCATGATGATGGCGACCATCGGGCGTTGCCCCAACCCCTGCTGGAGCTTGCGCCCCGCCACGAGGATATTGAACAACTGGTCTTGCCCGCCCACCTGCACATCGGCCTCTTGCGCCACCGCGTCATAGGCTTGCATCAGCGCATAAAAAAACTCGTGCAGGTAAATCGGCTGATGCGCGTCGATGCGGTTGGCGAAGTTCTCGCGCTGCAAAAACTGCTGCACCGTAAAGTTGGACGCCAAGCGGATGATGTCGGCGAAGTCCAGCGTTTCCAGCCACTCGTCGTTGTAGCGGACGGTCGTCAGCTCGGGGTCGAGGATTTTGAAGGCTTGCTGGGCGTAGGTGCGGGCGTTCTCGCGCACCTCCTCGGGCGTGAGCTGGCTGCGCGCCTTGTCGATGTCGGACGGGTCACCAATCAAGCTGGTGAACGTGCCAATCAGAAACGTGACATCATGCCCCAGCTCTTGAAATTGGCGCAGTTTTCGCATGGTGATGGTGTGGCCGAGGTGTAAATCGGGCTTGCGCGGGTCGTAGCCACAATAGACGCGCAACGGCCTGCCCGCCGCGTGTGCCTCGCCGAGGCGCTCGCGCAATTCGCGGCGCATCACCTCGCGGGTATCGGGGTCGCCATACTCCGCGCCCGACATTAACAGGTCTACTTGCTCGTCCAGCGTCATCGTCATGATTTGCCTCGTTCCTGACCGCACGGGGCGGCCACACCGCCCCTCTTCTCAAGTGTACCGCCGCCCTAGCCCAGCCCTCAACCTCTAAGGGTTGGGCGGTGCGGCCACCACCACATCCACGAAATCGGTGCGCGTGCCATCCGGTGCGTACGCGGGCACCGATTGTTGCGTCACCGGGTCATACAGCCGCACCATCATCCGGTAAGGTTGCCCGCCCTCGATGGTGTTACTCGGCCTGAGCTGAACTTCATCGCAGAAGGCCATCCCCGATTGCCAGAGCGTGTAATTGCCCAGCCCCGGGTACGAGTCGCGTTGCGAGGCGATGAAATCGTTCTGGCGCAAGAATTGCACGGTAAAGGCGTAGGGCACCGGCTGATGCGTCTGCCCCTCGACCGGCGGGGGGGCTTGCCAGCACAACGTGATAAACGCCGCCTCGTCTGGGCGCAACGCATCGGGCGCCATGCGATAGCCCAAGAAGCGCGCAATCCCCATATCGAGCGGTTGCCCTTGCAGGCCGGTCGGCAAGGCGTCGGGCGGGTACAGGCGCGGCGTCCCGAAGGCCGGTGCCAATGTCAGCGGCACGACCAAGACCGCGCCCAGCCCGAGCATGGCCGCCCATGCCCAACGCAAGCGCGGGAGCTGCATGGCGCACCACACCCACAGCAAAATCGGTGCCCCCACCGCGGCAAATATCAACCGCCCGGGCACGAACGAGCTCACCCGCGCCCACATCACCATGCCGAGCACCACCCCCAGCAACGCGGCCAGCAAAATCAGCACATCGGCTGACCAGCGCACCCGCCGAAGCCCCAGCAGACCGCCCACCAGCGGAACCCAGAACGACAGCCACCACCACGCCGGTGGGATAATCGACCCGCCCCAGCCCATGTCCGCCCACATCGAGACGAGCGCCCGTTGCGCGATATTCAGCATCGCCTCGGGGTGCATCATCCCTTGCGTCGCCCACGGCATCTGGCTATGGGTAAACGAGCCGGTCGGGTCGCCATAGGTCAGCCACAGCCAGCCATACCACCACCCGCCGAACACCACCATCGCCACGCCCAGCACGCCCATTTGGCGCACCAAAACGCCCCATGACCGGCGCGGCGCGGCGAACCAGCCCACCCCCAGCGCCAATATGGCCGCCGGAACCAACATCGCGCCGGTCGTCTTGGACAAGGCCGCCAACCCGACCAACCCACCGGCCAAGACCGCCGACACCAGCGAGCTTGGGTGCCGCCGCAGGCTCAGCATCGCCCACAGCGCCCACATGCCGAAAGCGGCCACGGCCAAGTCGTTGGTCACGACCGCCGAGGTCTGGATGAACACCGGATTGAAGGCCAAGCCCATCGCGGCCAGCACCGCCCAGCCATAGCGCGCAGGCCACAAGACCAGCGCCGCCGCGTACAGCCCAATCACCGCCGCCACCCCGAACACCGGCGACAACAACCGCAACCAGCGCACCGCCTCGGTCTGGCGCACTTGGTCGGGCGTCAGGGCGTGCTGAGCGGGGTTCATCAAGAATTGGTTGCGGTTTTCGTACAGCTCCAACGCCCCCTGATGCGTGCGCCACGGGTTATGCGCCTCGGCCACCTGCACCGTGCTGTAATCGAACGGGGTCAGGGTGCTGAAAACGGCGGCCAACACGTAATACAGCGGGTTCTGCGTCACCTGCTGGCGGATGGGCGACTCGAACTGCGCGACGGGGTCGGGCAAGCTGCTGGTGTTGCGCACCCACAGCACATACGCCACGTGCGACGGCTCATCGGGGCCTTCATAGGCCAGCAGATACGGTTGATAGACTTGCGTGAGCAACACGAACAACACGCACAGCACCGCAATGCCCGCGTGGCGGCGCATCCTCATCACCCTAGCTTTCATCCGGCACTCCTGCCTCATCACCCTCTCGAAACGTCCTGCATTGTAGCAGTAAATCGCCAAACCACCCCCAATCGCACAGGGTCACTTGTCGCACCGTCGGCAGACCGCCTATAATGGGCGAAAGCACACCGAGTTTATTCTTTTAACCACCGCGGGAACCCCAACCACCCATGAAACAAATGACCAGCGCCGAGATTCGGCAAAGCTTTTTGGAATTTTTCGAGGAGCACGGCCACAAACAAGTCGCCTCGTCCTCGCTGGTGCCGGGCAACGACCCGACCCTGTTGTTTGCCAACTCGGGCATGGTGCAGTTCAAAGAGGCGTTCCTCGGCCTCGAGCAACGCGATTACAAGCGCGCCACCACCGCCCAAAAGTGTATGCGCGTCAGCGGCAAGCACAACGACCTCGAAAACGTCGGCCCCTCGCCCCGCCACCATACCTTTTTCGAGATGCTGGGCAACTTCAGCCTCGGCGATTACTTCAAGCGTGACGCCATCCGCTACGCTTACGAGTTCTTGACCGTGGTCTGCGGCCTGCCCGCCGATCGGTTGGTCTTCACCGTCTATCAAAACGACGACGAGGCTTACGGTTACTGGGTCAACGAGGTGGGCGTAGACCCCAAGCGCGTGGCGCGCATGGGGCCCAAGACCAACTTCTGGCAGATGGCCGATACCGGCCCGTGCGGCCCGACCAGCGAAATCCACTGGGACAAGACCCCCGAACAAGGCGAAGACAGCATCATCGCCCAGCTCCAAGCCGAGGATGACCGCTTCCTCGAAATCTGGAACTTGGTGTTCATGCAGTTCAACCGCCAGCAGGCCGACCCCGCCCACACCGGCCAATATGACCAGCCGTTGCCCGCCCCGGGCGTCGATACCGGCATGGGGCTGGAGCGCATCGTCAGCATCATGCAAGGCAAGACCAACAACTACGATACCGACCTGTTCACCCCCATCATCCGCGCCACCCAAGCCCTGACCGGCCAAACCGACGCGGAGCGCGATGCCAACATCGTGCCCTACCGCGTGATTGCCGACCACGTGCGCGCCGCGGTGTTCCTGATTGCCGACGGGGTGAACCCGGGCGCCAAAGGCCGTCAGGCGGTCTGCCGCTTGGTCATCCGCCGCGCCGCCCGTTTCGGCAAGAAAATCGGCTTCGACCAGCCGTTTTTGGGGCGCGTGGCGCAGTCGGTCATCGAGACGATGGGCGACCACTATGGTGAGCTGAAGGCCAAGGCCGACCTGATCCAAGCCGTCATCACCAAAGAAGAGACCATGTTCCACCGCACCCTCGACCAAGGCTTGGCGGAGCTGGACGGCCTGCTGAATGGCCAACCGGCGGGCAGCGTCTTGGGCGGGGCGTCGGCCTTCTACCTCAAGGCCACCCTCGGGTTGCCCCTAGAGGTGATTAAGGACGTGGTCGAGGAGCGCGGCTATCAGCTCGACCTCGACGGGTTCGCCGAGGCCGAGGCCAACCACTCGCTGGTCAGCGGCGGCGGCAAGGCGATGGGCAAGATCGAGTCCGCCGAGTCGTATGCGGCGTTGCTGGCCGAGCTCAAGCGGGGCGGCAAGCTGCCCGATGCGGGCGTGACCTACTCGCCTTATGGCGCGCCGACCCTGCGTAACGTGACGGTCTTGGCGATTTTGGGCGAGAGCGGCCAAATCGAGCGCGCCATCACCGGCGACGCGGTCGAGGTCGTCCTGAGCGAGACGCCGTTTTATGTCGAGGCCGGTGGTCAGGTCAGCGATACCGGCTTGATTCGCGGCGACGGCTGGCTGATTGAGGTCAGCGACACCCGCCGACCGGTCGGTGGCTTGGTCGTGCATACCGGCGAGGTCTTGGAAGGCCAGCCGACGGTGGGCAGCACCGCCAGCGCCGAGGTCGATGCCGACCGCCGCAACGACATCATCCGCAACCACACCGCCACCCACCTGCTGCACGCCGCCCTACGCGCCGCCTTGGGCACCCACGTCGAGCAACGCGGCTCACTGGTCGCGCCCGACCGCCTGCGTTTCGACTTCTCGCACGAGGGGCGCGTGACCGAAGACCAGCTCCGCCACGTCGAGTCGGCGGTCAACGGCGCCATCATGGCCAATTACAGCGTGCGCTGGCAATACAAATCGTTGACCGAGGCGCGTGCCGACGGCGCGATGGCCTTGTTCGGCGAGAAATACCCCGACATCGTCCGCACCGTCACCATCGGCGACGACAAGACCCGCTACAGCCTCGAATTGTGCGGCGGCGTGCACGTCGATGAGACCGGTGAAATCGGCGCGTTCGTGTTCACCAGCGAGGGTGCGTCCGGTGCGGGCATCCGCCGCATCGAGGCGCTGACCGGCCACGCCGCCATCGCCTATATCCAGCACCGCCTCGCCGCGCTCAACCATGTCGCCTCGCAATTGGGCGCCAAGCCCGAAGAAGCGCTCGACCGGCTGCACGCGCTACAGGCCGAGCTGGCGCACGCCCACAAAGAGACCGCCAAGCTCCAACGTGAGCTGGCCAAGGTCAAGTTCGACGCCCTGATGATGCGCGTCGAGACGTTGGGCAGTGTGCCCGCCGTGGTCGCCCAGCTCGACGGCGTGCCGATGGACGTGCTGCGCGAGATGGCCGACTGGTTCAAGGGCAAAGTCACCGGCGGCGTGCTGGTCTTGGGCGGCGTCTTGGACGAGCGCCCGCAACTGCTGGCCGCCGTCACCGGCGACCTGACGCAGCGCGGAATCAAGGCCGGTGACCTGATTAAGCAAATCGCGCCCATCGTGGGCGGCGGCGGCGGTGGCCGCCCCGAGATGGCACAAGCGGGCGGCAAAGACCCCAGCAAGCTCCCCGAGGCGCTGGAGCGCGCCCGTGAGCTGCTGCGCCAAGCCGTCCTGAAGTAAGCGCCCCATGCCGCGTGATGTCGCGTTCGTGCAGCTCGAGGCCGACGAGGACGCCACGTCCGTCCGTGACCGGCTCTCGTTTTTGCGCGGCCAAAACGTCCTGCTGATTTGGCCGGAGGATGGTACGGCGCTCACCCGCAAGCTCGACCTCGTGCTCATCCAGCGCGAGGCGATGCGCCGTGCCATCCGCTTGGCGTTCGTCACCCACGACCCGCAGGTCGTGTTGCACGCCCAAGACCTCGACATCAGCACGTTCGAGACCATCGGCGCGTCGGAGCGCGGGCGCTGGAAGCGCGGGCGCGGCAAGGTGTTCACCAACCGCTTCCAAAAGCCCAAGGACGAGCCCAACCCCGAAGACCTGATGCCGGTCGCCAGCCGCGTGCGCGGGCCGCGCCGCCTGCCCTTGCCCAACGCCGCCCGCCTCGCGCTGGTCGTGCTGGTGTTGGCGGTGCTGTTGGGCGCGGCCTATGTCGTCGTGCCGGGCGCCACCGTCACGCTCACCATCGCCAAGCTCCCACTCCAAGCCGATGTGTTGGTCACGGCCTACGCGGGCGCGGCAGGTATCGACGCGGCGGGCGCCATCATCCCCGCCCGTATCCAGCTCGTCCAAGTCACCCAGACCGGCACCCGCCAGACCACCGGCGCGCTCGACCAGCCCCCGACTTTGGCAGGTGGCACCGTCACGTTCGTCAACCGCACCGACCAGCCCATCCCCATCCCGAGTGGGACGGTCGTCAGCACCGCCGACGGCACGCCGGTGCGCTTCCAAACCCTGACCGAGGCGACCTTAGGCGCAGGTGCAGGCCAATCGGTCGAGGTCAGCATCCAAGCCCAAGCCGAGTACGCCGGTGAGCAAGGCAACGTCGGCGCGCTCAAAATCGTGGTGGTCGAGGCCGAGTGGGCGGACGATGTGACCGTCAGCAACCTGTTGCCGCTCAGCGGCGGCCAAACCCGCGCCCTGCCGGTCGTCACCCAGCAAGACCGCGACCGCTTGCGCGCCGCCGTCCGCCAGCAGGTTCAGGCGCAGGCTCAGGCCGAGCTCCAGACCTTGCTGGGCGCGGGCGAGTTCGTCATCGACGAGAGCATCGCCATCACCCCTGACTCCGAGCGCGCTGACTGGCAGGTCTACAGCGCCGAGGTCGGCGCCATCGCCAGCGAGGTCACGTTGGAGATGCGCGCCGTCGTCCAAGCGCTCATCGTCAGCCAGCGGGACGCCGAACAACTCGGGTTCGCCGCCCTCAGCCGCCAAATCCCGCGTGGGCGCACCCTCGACATCGGCACGCTGAGCTACCAGCGCGGCCCAATCGAGACGGTCGCCCCCGACAGCGTGACGTTTCGCGTGTTCGCCGAGGGGCAAGTCACCGGCCAAATCGACACCGCCGCCCTGCGCGACATCTTGGCCGGTCGGTCGGTTGAAGACGCCCGCCTGTACCTCACCAGCGTCTACCAATTGGCCGAGGGCACCGCGCCCGACATCGCCCTATCGGCCTCGTTCGACGGCAACCTGCCACGCCTGCCCGCCCGCATCAGCATCCTCATCGTCGAGGTCGCCCCGTGACCCCGCCCAAGCCGCCCTTGTTGTGCCTCGACCACGGCCTGAAGCGCATCGGCGTGGCCGTCAGCGACCGGTTGTGGATGACCGCCCGTGAAATCGCGGTCATCAAGCGCACCACCCGCGAGGAAGACTTTCGCAAATTGCGCGCCCTCTATGACCAGCATAAGGCCGCCGCGGTCGTGATTGGCCTGCCCTCGCACGAGCTGGAGGGCAGCGGCGAGCACACCCAAGCCGACACCGTGCGCCTGTGGGCGTCGCGCTTCGCCGAGGCCACCGCCTGCCCCTATGTGCTGTGGGATGAGCAGATGACCAGCCACGACGCCAAAGCGATTGCGACGCGACTCCGCCGCAAGACCACCGAACCGATTGACGACCTCGCGGCGCGAGTTATCCTACAGTCATACCTCGACGCCCTGCGCGACGGGCTGGCACCCGCCCCGCCCGTGCCGCCGCAGGATTGATGAAGAGAGAGACCCTCAACCATGCTTCGCAAACTCTTGGTCTGGCTGGGCGGCCTGTTGCTGATGGGCGCCTTGGCCATCGTCGTCACGGTGGTCGGCTTGGTCGCCCTCAGTGGCGAAAGCCCCGCCGATTTCGCCCGCGCCCTGCTGGCACGCGCCAGCCTCAACGGGCGCGAGGCCGACCTCGCACCGGTCAACCCC
>JALONY010000417.1 GCA_025454715.1 Anaerolineae bacterium | reverse complement strand
GTAGAAATAGCCATCGGCGTCCATTTTGGCGATGTCGCCGGTATAGAGCCACGTCTTGCCGTTGTGTTGGCGCAGGACTTTGGCGGTCTCTTCGGGCATGTTGTGGTAGTGCAGCATGAGCTGGGGCCCGGCCATCAGCAACTCGCCCTCTTCGCCGACGGGCAGGTCGGTCTCGCCGTCGTCGAGGCTGACGATGCGCATGTCCATATCGGGCAGGGGCAGGCCGATGGAGCCGGTGCGGTTTTCGCCGTGCAGCGGGTTGACGTGCGAGGCGGTCGGGGTTTCGCTCATGCCGAAGCCCTCGAGCACCTTACCGCCGCTGAGCCGCTCGAACTCGACCTTGGTGGCGGGGGGGAGCGGTGCGGAGCCGCTGACGCAGGCGCGGATGGAGCGCAGGCTCACCTCGCCCGACTTGACCTTGGGGTGGTTGTTGATGGCGTTGTAGAGCGCGGGCACGCCGTGGAACAGGGTGGGCTGGAACTTGGCGATGGTGTCGAGGACATCGGGGATGTCGCGGGCGTTGGGGACGAGCGCGGTGCGTGCGCCGGTCTTGATGGCCATGCTGAGGACGGCGACCATGCCGAAGACGTGGAAGAAGGGGATGGCACCGAGGAACATCTCTTGTTCGCCCGGGATGCCATCGACCGACAAGAAGGCCTCTTGTTGAAGGACGTTGGCGACCAGCGCGGCGTGGGTGGCGACGGCGGCCTTGGAGACGCCGGTGGTGCCGCCGGTGTATTGGAACAGTGCCGCCGGTGTATTGGAACAAGCACAGGTCTTGCGGGGTGACGGTGACATTGGGCTTGGCACCGGCGTGCTTGGCGAGGATGTCGGGCAGCCAATGGTCACCGCTGGACAGCGACTCGAGGTAGTGACCGTCTTTCTTCTCGCGGGCGAGGGTGAACAAGACCTTGGCCAGCGGCGGCAAGTATTCCTTGACGTTGCTGACGATGACGTGCTTGGCCTTGGTGCTGGCGCGTACCGACTGCACCATCTTGTAAAACAGGCTGATGGTGATGACGAACTCGGCACCGCAGTCGTTGAGCATGTTCTTGAGCATTTCGGCGGGGTAGGTCGGGTTGGCGGCGGCGATGACGCCACCGGCCTTGAGGATTCCGTAGAAGGCGACCACGAAGGCGGCGCAGTTGGGCATCAGGATGACGACGCGATCCCCTTTTTTCAGCCCCATCTCGACCAAGCCTTTGGCCAGCGCGTCGGATTGTTGGTCAAGCTCGGCGTAGGTGAGGTCTTTGGAGACGCGCCCGAACAACGGCAGGCGGGCGCTGGTGATGAGGGCGGTGTTGTTGGGGATGCGCTGGGCGGTCTGGCGCAAGAAGTCGTGTAGGGCAATTTTGGGGTAGGTCAGGGTTTTGGGGGTGTTGGGGTGGTAAAGTTTCGTCCACGGGCGCTCTGCGTAAGTAACCATTTTTTACCTCATGGTGTTGGGCGAGTTAAGGGGAGTTTTGTTTGGGCAGCACTGTACGCTGTTACGCTGAGTATAGGCGAAATGGACGCGAGGGACAACCCAATCAAATCTGCGTTTAATTATTCGGTCTTGGGGGCGTGGACGGCGGCGCGCCAATGGTCGGGCAGGCGGGCGACGCGGCCATCGGCGGTGATGCAGATGTGCTTGGTCTGGCCGGTGACGTGCTGCACGCCGGTCTGGGCGTCGCTGATGTCGTAGCCCCACGTCAGGCCGCGACTGCCCATCTCCTCAATCCATGCGCGGATGAGGAGTTGCTGACCGTAGACGACGGGCTTGATGTAGCGGGCGTTGACCTCGACGACGGCCAAGAACAAGCCTTCATGCTCGAACTGGGCGTAATTTTGGCCGCGTTGGCGCATGTAATCGCTGCGGCCTTCCTCGAAATAGACGATGTAGCTGGCGTGGTGGACGATGCGCATGGCGTCGGTCTCGGCGTAGCGGACGTAAAAGCGCGTCTCGGACACGAAGCGGTCGGTAGGGGGCATGGTGGGGGTCTCCTTGCGGGGTGGTGCAGGCCAAAGGATAGATGAGCGAGGGCGGGGGCGCAACGGGAGAAACCGACCAAAACACATCGAATTGGGGGTTTTGGCCGGTATAATGAAGTATCGTGCGTCATAAAGTGTGGTGATGAGGAGTGGTGTGATGCGGCGCTGGTGGGTTTTGATGATGGTGGCGGTCTTGGGCGCGCTGGCGGTAGTCCCCGCGGCGGCTCAGGCCGAGGATGTGTTGGGGATGTTTGCCGACATCCCGCAGGCGCGTACCGAGGACGGGGCGTTCGTGCTGGGCGACCCCGACGCGCCGGTGACGGTGGTGGTGTTCGGCGATTTCATGTGCCCGCACTGCCAGCGCTATGAGGCGCAGGTGCAGACGTTCATCGACGATTATGTGCGGACGGGCAAGGCGCGCTTGGAATACCGCTTGTACGCTATCGTGCACCCGACCTATTCGACGTATACGGCGCAACTGGCCGAATGCGCGGACGCGCAAGCGATTGGTGGGTTTTGGGGCGCGTACAAGGTGTTGTATGCACTGGCGGAGGATAGCGCGGTCGGCCCCGACAGCGCCGAGGTGGTGGCGGAGCGCTTGGGCATCAGCGCCGAAAAGCTGGACACCTGCGCCGAGACCGCCACGCAGTATGAGACCGACCGACTGGTCGGGCAGGCGTTGGGCGTGAGCGGCACGCCGTCGGTGGCCTTCCGCACCTCGGAGGGGGCGTTGGGCTGGGCGTCGGTGGGTACCGAGGTGTTCAACCGCGGCGGTGTGCCGTTGGAGGTGCTGGCCGAGGTGGTCGAGGCGGAGTCGCCGGATGAGCTGATTTTGGTGACGCGCTCGGTGTTGTCGAATTTGCTGGCGACCGAGGGCTGTGTTGCGCCGTGTTGGGAGGGCATCGTGCCGGACGAGACGGC
>JALONY010000044.1 GCA_025454715.1 Anaerolineae bacterium | reverse complement strand
GGGACGTTATAGAGGTTGGTGTTGCCCTCGGGGTACGAGACGATCAGGTCATCGGGCGCGTCGGGGTTGACCAGCTCTTTGAAGCGCCACACCCCCGACTTGTGCGGATGGTCGAGCGACCCCAAACGCCGGTCGAACGTCTCGCGGGGGTGGGTAGTGCGCAGAAGGTCAAGCTCGTGCTCGACATCCAACAACCCGCCACACGCTTCGCAGACGTACATGACCGAATTGATCGGGTATTGCCGCCCACAATCCATACATTGTAAGATGCTCGCCACGCGCCACCTCGCTGAACTATGTGAAAACGCTCACTTAAGCGCCCTTAAGGATAACACGGAAAATGACCTTAACCAGAGCAGAAGCATTTGCGCCAGCGACGATGGCCAACGTCGGGTGTGGGTTCGACATTTTGGGCTTGTGCCTCGAGGCACCCGGGGATCGGGTGGTGGCGGTGCGCCGCCCTGAGCAAGGGGTGGTGATTGCTGCCGTACATGGGGACGGCGGTAAATTGACCCGCGACCCAATCAAGAACTCGGCGGGGGCGGCAGCCAAGGCCGTGCTCGACACGTTGGGCGTGAGCGAGGGCGTGGTGCTGACGATTTATAAAGATATGCCGCTGGCCAGCGGGCTGGGGAGCAGTAGCGCCAGCGCCGCCGCCGGTGCGTTGGCGGTCAATGCGTTGTTCGGCTCGCCGTTAAGCAAAGCTGAGCTCATCCCTGCGGCTGTGATGGGTGAGGCTGCGGTCAGCGGGTTTCATGCCGATAACGTTGCGCCGTGTTTGCTGGGCGGGGTGGTCTTGATTAGCGGGACGACCGCCGAAACGGTGCAAGCCTTGCCGGTTCCTGAACGTGCCGTGTTTGCGCTGGTGACGCCGCATGTGGCCGTCCCGACGGCGTTGGCGCGTGCAGCGTTGCCCAAAGACATCCCGATGAAGCAGATGATTCATATGACGGCGGCGGTCGGGCGGCTGGTGGCGGCCTTGTATCGCGATGACCTGATGGGGTTGGCCGAGGCGATGGAGGCCGATGTCATCGTCGAACCGGCGCGCAAGCACCTGATGCCGTATCTGGACGAGGCACGGGCGGCGGCCAAAGCCGCGGGCGCGTTGGCGTTGTGCATCAGCGGGGCGGGGCCGACGCTGGGGGCACTGTGCGACTCGGCGGAGGTGGCGGCGCGGGTGGAGCTGGCATTGGCCGGTGTGTATGCCGAGCGCGGGATGGACGCCACCACGCGCATCAGCCGAATCTCACGCGATGGGGCGCGGGTGCTGAGCACCGAGTGATGCGAGTTTCAGGTGGTCATCTCGCACGGGGTGGGGCGGGCTCATCGATTCGCTCAAACGTTTCACATCCAACGCTGATTTAACCGCGGTAGTGTCGGTGCTTGTGAAAACGGGGACAATCCGCTATACTGCGATTAAATCTAAACCCTCTCACACTTAAAAACGGGGCGCGTTTTCATGACTGATTTTGCGAAGAATTTTATCGGCGGGCAGTGGGTGGCGGCGCAAAGCGGCGCGACCTTTGCCAGCATCAACCCTGCGACGTTGGAGACGGTGGCCGAGGCTGCCAAGAGCGGCGCAGAGGATGTACAGGCGGCGGTGGCAGCGGCCAAAGCGGCCTATCCGGCGTGGCGTTTGACGCCCGCGCCGCGCCGTGGTGAGTTGCTGTTTCGCGTGGCGCATATCTTGACCGAGCGCAAAGAAGCGTTGTCGCGCTTGATGACGATGGAGATGGGCAAGACCATCACCGAGGCGCGGGGCGATGTGCAAGAGGCCATCGACATGGCCTATTACATGGGCGGCGAGGGGCGGCGGCTGAAGGGCTATACCGCGCCGGTCGAGATGCCGAACAAGTTCGGTATGGCGATTCGCGACTCCGTCGGGGTGGTCGGGCTGGTGACGCCGTGGAACTTCCCGGTAGCCGTGCCGAGCTGGAAGATGCTGCCCGCCTTGATTGCCGGTAATACGGTGGTGTGGAAGCCGAGCGAAGAGACCCCTGCCGTGAGCGCGGCGTTCGTCGAGGCGTTCGCGGACGCTGGTTTACCCGCCGGTGTGCTGAACCTCGTGAACGGGTTCGGCGATGCGGGCGCGGCGGTGGCGGAGCACCCTGATGTGCGAATCATCAGCTTTACCGGCTCGACGACGACCGGCCTCGCGGTATATACCAAGGCGGCGGCGCTGGGTAAGAAGGTGACGCTGGAGATGGGCGGTAAGAACGCCATCATCGTCTTGGATGACGCCAACCTCGATTTGGCTGCCGAGGCGATTACGTGGAGTGCTTACGGCACGACCGGCCAGCGCTGCACGGCGACCAGCCGCTTGATTGTCGAGAAGGGCGTGAGCGCCAAGCTGGCCGAGGCGCTGGTGGCCAAGGCGCAAGCGTTGCGGGTGGGCTATGGCATTACGGACGACATTCAGGTTGGCCCATTGGTCAACGAGAAGGCGCTGAACAAGGTCAGTAGCTATATCGACGTGGCCAAAGCCGACGGTGCGAGGCTGTTGGTGGGCGGTGGGCGCGATGCGGCGGCAGGGGCGGGGTACTTCTTCCAGCCGACCTTGTACGCGGGCGTGACCCCGACCATGCGGATTGCCCAAGAGGAAATTTTCGGGCCGGTGTTGTCGATGATTGAGGTCGGCTCGATGGAAGAGGCGATCGAGGTCAACAACAACACGGCGTATGGCTTGTCGAGCAGCATCTTCACGGAGAACGTAAACAAGGCATTCCGCGCCATCCGTGATTTGACCACGGGCATCGTGTACATCAACCACGGGACGACGGGGGCGGAAATCCAGTTCCCGTTCGGTGGAACGCGGGGCACGGGCAACGGGATGCGCGAGGCGGGCGGTGCAGCGTTGGATAGCTTCACCGAGTGGAAGTCGGTGTACGTCGATTTCAGCGGGCGGTTGCAGCGCGCACAAATCGACACCGACGCGATTTTGGGCTAGAATATCGGCCAATGTTGACTTGGGATGCGGCTTACGAGATGGCCTTGGCCTTGCGCGACGCGCACCCGGATGCCGACCTCGAACGGGTCAGCACGAGACAGGTTTATGAGTGGGCGGTCGCGCTGCCGGAGTTTGCAGATGATCCGGCGATGGTGAATGAGGCGATGTTGGTGGCGATCTTGCAGGAGTGGTATGAGGAGATTGACGGGGTATGAGCAGTAAAGAACTCGACCTGAGACAAGTACACGATACGGAGTTCCCGCTTCCGGCAGAGATGCAGGGGAACGTGGCCATCACCAGCCTGAGCAAGATTTACAACTGGAGCCGTCGCTCGTCGATGTGGCCGATGTTGTTCGGTTTGGCGTGCTGCGCCATCGAGATGATCGGCACGGCCTCGAGCCGGTTCGACTTCAGCCGGTTCGGGATGGAAGTGATGCGTGCGACGCCGCGCCAGTCGGATTTGATGATTGTGAGCGGCACGGTGACGAAGAAGATGATCGTGCCGATCGTGCGGTTGTACAACCAAATGCCGGAGCCGAAGTACGTGATGGCGATGGGCGCGTGCGCCAGCGGTGGCGGCCCGTTCAAGGAAGGCTACAACGTGGTAAGCGGCATCGACAAGTATTTGCCGGTCGATGTGTACGTGCCCGGGTGCCCGCCGACCCCGCAAGCGTTGCTGTACGGGTTGATTGCGCTGCAAAAGAAGATTGACGGGCAGTCGCTGGCCAACCTCGACGATGTGCCGTGGTACGGCGTCGGGCCGAGTGAGCCGACCCCCATCCCCATTTTGGGGCCGGACATCATCGACCCGCGCCAGATGGACTTAATCCGTCGTCAGGCGGAATTGGCCGCGGCGGGCAAGCCGTATGGCGTGCGTGAGCTGCCGCCGGTGGTGAAGACGACCAAGGCGATCCCGTCCAAGGCGGCCAAGGCCGCGGTGGCGGAGGTCGTGGACGAGGGCGAATTGAAGCGGCGCGAGGAAGCGGCGCGCCGTCGTCAAGCGGTGTTGGCGCGCAAGCGTGCGCGTGATGCTGCCAAGGGCGTTTGAGTGGGTGTTGGAGAGATAGGGGTCTAATGATGGTGGATTATGAGGTGCAAGCCCCGCCGACGACCGGCAGCGCGCAGGACGCCGCGACCTACCTGAAGGCGCGTTTTCCGGGCGTGGTCTCGGACGACACCCGCCCCGGGTTTCAGGGCGTCATCGTCCAAGCCGATAAGCTGGGCGAGGTGGCGCAAGCCATCCGCGATGAGCTGGGCTACAACTACTTGTCGAGCGCGACCGCGGTGGATTACCTCGGCGCGGGCGATCATATGGAAATGGTGTACCATGCTTACCGCATCAGCGGGGGCGGGGCGCTGAACTTTAAGGTGCAGACCGAGCGCGAGAAGCCGGTGGTGCCGTCGCTGGTGAACGTGTACCCGGGCGCGAATTTTCAAGAGCGCGAGGCTTACGACCTGTACGGCATCCACTTCAGCGGGCACCCCAACCTGAAGCGTATCTTGATGTGGGAAGGTTTCGCTGGGTACCCGATGCGCAAGGATTGGCGCGAGGCGTACTACGAGGGCGAGGCCAAGCCGTTCGAGAGCCGCTGGCCCGCGGGCTGGGTGCACCGTGCGGAAGAGCGCAACGTGTTCGGCTCGAACGTGCGCTATCCGGCGGACTTCGACTTGTCGAAGCTGACGGACATCTCGGATCAGGCGGTTTACAACTCGGCCAGCATCAGCGGCATGGGTGTGGATTACCAGCAAGACGAGATGGAGACCGACCAACTGGTCGTGAACATGGGCCCGCACCACCCGTCCACGCACGGGGTGTTCCGCATGGTGCTCAAGCTGGACGGTGAGACGATTACCGGCCTCGAGCCGGTGATGGGCTACCTGCACCGCAACCACGAGAAAATCGGCGAGCGCAACACGTACCTGCACAACATCCCGTTCACCGACCGCCTCGACTACATCTCGTCGATGGGCAACAACTTCGGTTACGTGATGGCGGTGGAGCAGTTGATGGCGTTGGGTGCGCGTTATACCCCGCCGACCCGCCGCGCCGAAATCATCCGTGTGCTGATGGCCGAGCTGACCCGCATCGTCAACCACTTGTGGTCGATCGGCTTCTTCTTGAACGACCTCGGCGCGTTCTTCACGCCGATGTTGTACGCGAACGCCGAGCGCGAGAAAATCCTCGACTTCTTCGAGGCGGTGGCCGGTAGCCGCCTGATGTGCAATTACATGCGCTTCGGCGGGGTGTTCAAGGACATCCCTGACCGTATCCGCAGTACCGCCAACCTGATGAACGACCGCATCCGCGATTATGACACGATGGAATTCTTGTCGGACATGATCAACGAGCGCCTGCCGCGCTTCTTGGAAGAGTATGACCGTTACCTGACCGGTAACGAAATCTTGCTGGAGCGCACGGTTGGGCAAGGCGTGCTGAGCGCCGAGGACGCCATCGCGATGAGCTGTGCGGGGCCGTTGTTGCGCGGGAGCGGTGTGGCGTATGACGTGCGCCGTGCCGACCCGTACAGCATCTACCCCGAGCTGGATTTCGACATCCCGGTGGGCAAGCAAGGCGACCTGTTCGATCGTTACATGGTGCGGATGCAAGAGATGCACGAGTCGTTGCGTATCTTGCGCCAATTGCTGCCGCTGTTGGAAGAGACCAAGGGGCAGGACATCATGTCGGGCACCCGTGCGTACAACCCGCGCATCCCGCAGGGTGAGTCGTATGGGCGCGTGGAAAACCCGAAGGGCGAGCTGGGGTTCTACGTCGTGTCGTGGGGCGATGCCAAGGGGACGCAAAACCCGTGGCGGTACCACGTGCGCGCCCCGAGCTTCATCAACCTGACCGCGCTGGGGCCGATGTCGGTCGGCCAGAAGGTGGCGGACGTGGTGAGCATCTTGGGCAGTATCGACATCGTTTTGGGCGAGACGGATCGCTAAGAGCCGAGAGGAGACACCCTACATGTATGGTTTGGGGATTCTGAAGGGGCTGGGCGTTACGATCCGCCACTTCATCGACACGTATAAGGACGATGTGCTGTACGGCTTCCGCAAGTACAGCAAGTCGCAGGACAATTTCGCCGTGCGCCAAGGCACGCAGGCGACTGGCGCGTACACCGTGCAGTACCCTGAGGAAAAGGTGGCGGTGCCGGAGCGCTTCCGCTTCACCCCGTTCTTGGTGGTCAACGATGCCGATCACGAGTCGCCGGGCGAGGACTGGTGCACGAGCTGCGGTATCTGCTCGAAGGTGTGCCCGCCGCAGTGCATCTGGATCGTGCGTGGGACTGACCCCGCGACCGGTCGCCCGGTGCCGCAACCCGAGGCGTTCTTCATCGACATCGACATCTGCATGAACTGCGGCTTTTGTGCTGAGTTCTGTCCGTTCGATGCCATCAAGATGGATCACGATTACGAGATGGCCAGCTATGACCGCACGTCGGTGAACATCCACGACAAGGAGCGGCTGTCGAAGCCGTTCAGCTACTGGATGAAGATTGCCCCGACGACCGCAACCGAAGAAGCGGATGCGCGTGGTGGCTGGGAACACAGCGACGTGATTAAGGAAAAGAAGAAGAAGGCCGATGCCGAGGCCAAGGCGGCTGCCAAGGCTGCCGCACCTGCGGCTCCTGCTCCGGTAGCGGCTGCGGTCGGTGAGGCCGTTGCAGCACCGGTGGCCGAGGCGGTTGCGGTGGCTGAAAGCGCCGAGGACGAAGAGAAGAAGAAGGCCGAGCGCCTCGCCAAGCGTGAAGCGGCACTGGCGCGCAAGAAAGCCAACAAGGGCGACTAAGACCGCCTGTGGTGTGATGTGATAGTTGCAGACGGCCTAACGTGATGAGCGTTAGGCCGTCTGTGTTGTGGGGATGAGCAGGGGGATGATGCAATGAAGATGTTGTTGGTGGCCTATGGCTCTCGCGGGGACGTACAACCGGCGCTGGCGTTGGCGCTGGGGTTGAAGCGGGCGGGTCATGCCGTGACGTTGATGGCCGGCGAGAACTTCGAGGGGTGGATACGTGGGTATGGGTTCGATTTCGTGCCCGCGCCCGATACCGAGCAAATTTTGGCCTCTGAACTGGGTAAGACGTGGACATCGGTCAAGCCGAATTCACCGCAGGAGCTGCAAGCGATGGGGCGGGTATTCGAGCATTATGGCCTCGAGATGTTCGGCTTGATGGGCGATGTGGTGCGTGATTTCGACCTCGTTTTGAGCGGGTTCGCCTCGATGTCCTTCGTCCAGACGGCGGCGGAAAAGTATGGCGTGCCACAGATTAACCTATTGTTGCAGCCGTATGTGCCGACGGCACTGGGGCAAAGCTCGTTATTGGCGTTGACCGGCGGTAAGTTCTTTGCCAACCGCTGGGCGGGGTGGCTGACCTTGCGGTTAATTTGGGGATTGCAGGCCAAGCCGATCAACCGGATACGGGTGGGGCTGGGGTTGCCACCTCATACGGCTGGCCGTTATCTGGACGCGGTGGCGGCCATCCCCGCCGTCCACGGCATCAGCGCGCACGTCAGCCCACGCCCAGACGATTGGCCGGACTGGGTGCATATGGTGGGATATTGGTTCCATGATGCGGAGGTGGACGGGTGGGCGCCACCCCCTGCACTCAGCGCATTTTTGGAGGCGGGTGAGACGCCGATTTACGTTGGGTTCGGGAGCATGACCAGCCGTGACCCCGAGGCGACGTTTCGGATGGTGAGCGAGGCCGCGGCGCGGACGGGGCAACGGGCGGTGGTGGTCAGTGGGTGGAGTGGCTTGCGGGTCGAGGATGTGCCGCCGCATGTGTACCTGTTGGATAAGGTGCCGCATACGTGGTTGTTCCCACGGGTGAAGGCGGTGGTGCACCATGGTGGAGCGGGCACGACCGGTACGGGGTTGCGGTGGGGCAAGCCGACCTTCATCATCCCGCACCTCGGCGACCAAGTGTATTGGGGGCGGCGGGTCGCTGAGCTGGGCGTGGGTGTGAAGGCGGTCAATCGGGTTGATTTGACGTTGGACAAGCTGACCCGAGGCATTGAACGGTTGACGACGAGCGATGAGATGCTGCGGCGCGCCGAGGGGTTGGGGCAACGCATCCGCGCCGAGGACGGCGTTTCGGCGGGTGTGGCGGCCATCGAGCGCGAGGCGAGGCGCTTGGGCGTGCGCGTATAGGTAGGGCATAGACGGGGTTCATGTGACGTTCAGGGTTTATCGGTTTGATAGGGTGTCTTGTCGATGTATTGGGGTGATGGCGTGGTATGCGCGGTGTGAAGAAGGCGGATTTGCCGACCAAAACCTGCTTGGTGTGTGGGCGGCCTTTTGCGTGGCGCAAGAAGTGGGAGCGCAACTGGGCAGAGGTGAAGTATTGCAGTGATGCGTGCCGCAAGCGCGCCAAAGGGAGCGTCAACCGTGGGTGAGGATATGAAGCGCGAGTTTTCCTCGCGTGAGGAGATGGT
>JALONY010000043.1 GCA_025454715.1 Anaerolineae bacterium | reverse complement strand
CCCACGCCGCACCGCGCTGGGCGGGCTGGGCGTGGTCACGGGTAAGATGAGGGGTGGTCGTCAACATCGGGGGGAATCCTCCACGGGTCAATTGGGCAAGCTGGCGGCCAACGGGGCGGGGTCGGCGCGGTAGATGCGCGTCTCGCCGCTCTCGCACACCACCTGTAGCGCCTCGATGAACTTGAGCTCGCCGTCAGCGCCATAGCGCTCACGCTCGGCGGGGCCGAACACGATGCCGCGCCATTGGCGTTGGTGCCCCTGCCAGCCCAGCACGGTCGGCAGGCCGGTGATGCCGGTCACCCGCCCCGACGCGATGCCGCCCGCGTAATAGTCATAGGAGCCACCGAAGGTGGTCTCGGCCACCACCACATCGGTGCGGCCACGGGTCAGGTCACGCAGGCAGACCAGCGCCTCGTAATCGGTCAAGCGCGTCAGGCTCGCCCCGCCGTCCAACGTGATGGGGACGGGGTTCACGAACGGGATGGCGTAAGCCAAGTAAATCATCCCCAGCCCGATGCAGGTGAACGCGAACACCCCGCCGACGCCCCGTGCCAGCATCGGCAACCGACCGGCCTCGCTCATCCAGACCGACAAGCCGTAGGCCGTCGCCAGCGTCAGCAACGCCCACGCTTGATAGTAAAACTTGAAGATGGTGTTCATGCGCTGGCCGAACCCGTCGCGCAGGTACACCCACTCGGGCGCCAGCACCAACAAAAAGGCCGCCCCGAACATCAGCAAAGCGAAGCCGGACGACACGGGCGGTTGCTCACCGGTTTGGCCGTCCCGCCCGAACAAGCGCGCCGCCACCACCGCGATACCGGCCAGCAGCAGCACGGTCGTCAGGCCGTACTCGAGGCGGCGCGCCAGCACCTCGTCCAGCAGGTCGGGCGTGGCCATCAGGCGTTGTTGGTTGCCGCCCAGCGCGTTGGGGAACAGCGCGCCCAGCAGCACGAAAAACCCGAACGCCAGCAGCAACAGCCCGAAGGCCGCCCCCGCCGTCAGCAGGCCAGCCCGCCAGTTCAGGCCGCGCCCGCCCAGCCGCGCCTCAATCAGCAACGCCAGCGCGGTCAGCGGCACCAACGCCCCGAACGTCAGGAAGATTTGGCGGAAGCGCGTCGGGTGCCACAGGTTGGGCAATGCGCCGCCCAATTGTGAGCTGAAGCTGATCAAGAACGGGGCGTACATCAGCAACGCCACCCCGACCAAGGTCAGGGCGAACGCGCCGAGGTACCACGTATCCTCCCACGACCAGCGCCCATCGTTGGCGGTGCGGCGGCGCAACGCCTCGGCGGCGATGGTCAGGCCGAGCGCGGCGGGCGCGTCCCATGTGTTCATGAAAATCAGGCTGCCCGCCAACGCCGCCAACAAGACCGTGTGCCACACGGTCGGGGTGCGCCGGTTGAGCGCCACGCTGAGCGCCGCGCCCATCGCCAGCACCAAGAACGGCAACGCCATCACGTGTGGGTGGTTGTCGGCCAACAAATAGCTGAAGGCCGGAAATTCGTTGATGACCTCTTCGGTGCCGCCGCCCAGCGCCTCGAAATTGCGGTCGGTGATGACGCGGGCACTGCGGAACCACCACCAGTAATCCAAGGTCATGCCGTCTGGGGCGGCCATGCCCTCAGGGTAGCGCGGCTCGATGCGGTCGCGCACGTCCCAAAATTGCAGGTAACTGGGCGAGGCCGTGCCGCTGTAATACGGCAAATCGACCAGCGGCGTCAGGTAATTGCCCATCAGCGTCAGCATGGCCGCGCCGACCAGCCCAAAAGCCGCCCCGCGCACCGCCCCGACCACCCGCCGCGCCCGCACGAGGTTATAAACCACCCCGAACGCGGTCAGGCCAGCCAGCGCCGCCAGCATCGCCGTCCACAGGTTGTAGCCCAGCGACGGGTACACCCCCGACAATTTGCTGAGCGAGCCGGCCATGATGTAGCCGAGGTAGTAATAGCTGATGGCGTAGCCCGACAGCCACGGGTCTTGGGGCGGGAACGCCTCACCGCGCCAGACCGAGGCGGTAAAGGCCAAGTCCATCGGCTTCTCGGTGGTCACGAGGTTGTTTTGATGGGCGCGCACCGCCGCCCACCCGACCAGTAAGGCGATGAACAGCACCTCGCCGACGATGACCGCCGTCCGGTGCTCACGCCACCACGCCCGCACGGTCGGGGCGGGCTGGCCGGACAGGTCGGGCAGGCGACGCCCCGCCCAGACCGAGGCCAAGACCACCAGCCCGAACGCCACCAGCATCCCGCTCTCGTCGGCGCGCACGAAGCCGAGCGTGCCCAGCAGCCAATAGACCACCGTGACCAGCATCAAGCCCGCCGCCCGCGCCAGCACGATGCCGCGGTCGGGCAACGAGGCGAACGCACGCCACACCAGCGGCCAGACCGCCACGCCGCACAGCGTGACGATGAGCCACCAACTCGCTATTATCCAGCCCTCGCGGGCGAGCCAATCCAGCATCGTGAGCCCTCGTCTCCGTCTTAACGCATCGCGGTCAGCACGATGCCCGGGTCGGCCTCGGGCACCACGCGGTAAATCAGGGTTTGGCCGTCGTGCACCAGCGCACGCTCCAGCCACCCGTCCGAGACCATCGCCTCGAACTTGTTCAGGCCGCCGCTCTCGCCGTAGTTGGCGCGCTCAATCGAGGCGACCACGATATAGGCCACGTCGTAAGCGCGGATGATGCGCCACGCCTCCAGCGGGTCGGGGGTGGTGTAGACGTGGTTGATGTTGGCCACGCGCTGCCAGACCAACTGATCCAGCCCGCCGATGCTGCGTTGCTGGCGCTGGTGGAAGTTCCACCCGACCAATGACGGCAGGCCGGTGTGGATGCTGATGCGGCTGCCCCAGTAATACTCCTCGAGGCGGGTGCGCCCTTCGAGGATGGTCGGGGTGCCTTGCACGTTGTCTTGTAGCCACGTCACCACCCGATAATCGAGCGACATATCGAGCGGTTGGCCATAATTCTCGTAGTAGGTGGTGGTGGCGGCCATGAAGGCGTCGCCGTCCAGCGTCGCCCCGACCTGTGGCGACAGCCGGAAGTTGGACTTGGCCACCGTCGCGGTCAGCGGGAAGGCGAGCGCGGTCAAGAACAGCAGGCCGCCGACCGTGTACCACGGCAAGGCCAAGCGGTTGCGCCAGCCGTCCGCCGCTTGGATTAGCCACGCGCCCGCCGCACCTGCCGCCACGCTGAACAGCATCCAGACGTGGATATAGAACTTGAAGACCGTGTTTTGCCGCCCGATGTCGCCGTCGAGCACCACGATTTCGACCGCCAAGGTCAGCGACAAGGCCAGCCCGACCAAGACCAGCGTCAGGCGCATCGAGGGCGATTGGGTCGGGCGGAAGAACAGCGCGGCAATCCACGCAATCAACGGCAACACGATCAGCGCCACCTGATACTCGAGGATGGCCAGCACCACCGAGGCCGCCAGCACGCCCAACATCAGCACCAGCCCCCCCACCAGCCAAGGCCAGCGCCCGCGCAGGTCGCGCACGCGCACCGCCCGCAGCCAGCGCCCGGTCTCCCACACCAGCAGCGAGACGATGAAGAACAGGAACAACCCGTGAATCTGCCAATACGCCCACAGCGGGGTCTTGGCGTCCTCCCACAGGCGCAAGCTCTCGTAGGCGGTGGCGAACCACGCGGTATACGGGCGGGCGGCCAACACACCGGCCAGCACGAACGCCCCCAGCGTGACCAGCACGTCCAGCCCGAAGCGGCGGTTAATGACGCGCCAGCGCATCCAGACCGCGTAGCCCAAGCCCGCCAGCCCCAGCACCAGATAGGTCGGGTAGTCCCACGTGTTGGCGGCGCGCAACAACCCGACCACCCCGCCCGCCAGCACGATCGAGGCCATCCGCCACGCCCAGCGCCGTTGCTCACGGCCTGCCAGCAACACCTCGTTGATGACGAAGGCCGAGACGAACAAAATCAGCGGCATGGTCATCATGTGGGCGTGCAGGTCGCCATAGACGAAGGTGAAGAACGGCATTTCGGTAATCGGCCTGCCGCCGACCGACTCGTCGATGACGCGGCTGGGCGCCCAAAACCAGCGGTCGGTGCCGATGGGCAGGGTGGCGCCTTGCGACCACAAGCGCACGCCCTCGAACAGGTTGCGCCATTGGTCAACCCCGATGGCCAGCTCATAGCGCAGGTTGTCGGAGAAGGACGGGTTGGCGGCACGCTCGGCAATCGCGAGGTATTGCTCGGTGGTGGGCGGCACCCCGCCGCTGGCCTCGGTCGCCTCGTTTTCCAAGAAGCGCTGGAGCGTGATGGTGTCGTCGTAGCCGCCGAGGCGCGCCAAGCCCTTTTGCAGCACGCGGGGCGTGTCGAGGTTGCCCAGCACCACCGCCATCAGCAACGCCAGCACACCGGCCACATACGGGTTGCCGAGGCGTGGGCGCCGCGCCGGTGCGGGCAGGTCGTCGCGGGTGCGCTCGCGCCACGCATCGACCAACGTGAAGGCCGCGCCGAAGGCCGTGATGCCCGCCGCGGCGAAAATCGTCGGCAAAATCAGGTTATAGGCGGTGGCGGGCACCACCCCCAACAGCAACGTCGGCACCCCGACGATGACATAGCCGAAGTAGTAATAGTTGATGTAGCCGCCCGCGAACCACGGATCGACCGGCGGGAACACGCTGGAGCGCAACACGCCGTTGAACATCGAGACGTTCATCGGCTTCTCGCCGCCATAGCCGACCGTCCACAGGTCGGGGTTGCTCAGGCGCACGACCAGCATCAGCGCGAACAGCCCGACCGTCAGCAGCTCGGTGGTCAACAGCAAGCGCCAGCGCGTGCGGGCGAAGTGCGCCAGTTCTGCGCGGTTGCCGATGGCCACCCACAGGCTCAGCAGCGCCAAGCCGCCGGTGATGAGCCACAGCCCACCGCCCGACCACATCGGGAGCACGGCACTGCCCGAGAGCGCCCACGCGATGAACGCAATCACGGTCATCCCGACATAGCGGGCGAGGCCGTACCCGCGGTCACTCAGGGCGGGCATGGCGCGGAACAACACCGGCCAGACCACCATCCCCAACAGCCAGACCGTGGCGTACCATCCGACGACCGAGACCACCGCGTTGGTGTTGATGGCCGAATCACGATCGAAGCGCTCCGACCATGTGCCGCCCAAGCGTTGCGCCGCGGCGAGGTCGGCGGGCAGGGTCAGGGCGGTCGGGGCGCGGTGGGCGGCCTCCACGCTCCAGACCACGGGGCCGAACAAGGTGCCGTTGGCGTCGCCACTGCTGAAGGTCGGGCGGGTCAGCGGCACGGCGTTCAAGACCTGCTGGGTCTGGATCGGGTTGTAATCGGCGCGCTTCTTGAAGACGAACACGGCGGGGTGGTCGTAGACGTGGAAGGCTTCCTCGGCCTCGAACTCGTTCAGCCATTGCGGCGAGTCGTAGGTCGGCAGGTGCTGGTCACTGACGCGCAACCCACCCAGCTCGAACGTCTCTTGGAACTCGGCCACCAGCTCATAGCCCAGCTCCCCGCCGAACAACGCCTCGTAATAGCGGTTGGTCAGAGGCCAACGCTCAGGGATGCGGCTTTGGCTGTCGTAGCGCCGATTGGTGCCGATGATGAGGTAATCGGCGTGGTTGAGCACGCGCAACATGTCCTCGCGCTTGGGCTCGTCGTCCTCGCGCACGATGTCGAGTTGCATCGAGGTCAGCAAGGTATAGGTGGTGTTGCGCTTGCGGCACTCCTCCGGCGAGAGCAGGCCGGGCGGCGGGTTCTGCGCGAGGGTGACGCCGACCGGCAAGGTGCACGCTTGCGGCGGCATCGGCTCATCCCACGCGCCCTCCCACGCCATGACCGTGCCGGTGGTGACCAAGGGGCCGCCCTCGAGGATTTGCGCGTTGAATTGGTAAATCCGCCCGGCCTCGACCGTCAGCGGCGGGTCGAGCGGCAGGTTGTAGGCGCGCCCGACCCGCAACGAATCGTAGTCGAAATCGTCGGTCAGCACGACCTCGGTCAGCACGTCTTGGGTGGTCGGGTCGCTCACCCACACCCGCAATGAGGTCGTGCCGGTGTCGGGCAGGTAGTCGCCGATGCGCGGCGCTTGGAGCGTGCTGACCGTGCCGGATACCGGCGGGGTGAACAGGCTGATTTGGGCGTAGCTGGCGTGGATTTGGGTGGCGTTGGAGCGGTTGTCGTTCTGCACCCCAATCGAGTTGAGCAAGGGGATGTTGATGAGCGGGGTACCCGCGGGCGCGCCATCGACCTGCATGGCGAAATCGCCCGGCAACGTCTCCCACACCCAATGCGCGGCCTGCGTGAAGGTGGCCATGTTGCGGTAGATGTTGGTAAACATGCCCGCCCACAGCAGCGTAAAGCCGGTCACGGCCACCGTCAGGCCGACCGCCAGCCCGCGCCGCAAGGCGGGGAGGCGTGCGCCGCGCCGCTGGCTCCACAGCACCACCCCGACCAGCCCATAGGCCGCCAAGCCCGCAAACGCCGCGTAAAGGGGCAAGAAATAGCGCATCGACGACACGAAATTGCCGCCGACGAACGCGAAATAGACCGCAATCCACGTCACCAACGGCAACGTGACCAGCGCACCGGCGCGCCCGCGGGCGATGCGGACGATGCACCACACCAGCGCCGTCCACGCCGCCGCGCCGAACGCCACGCCCATGCCCCACAACACCATATTGAAGAACGGGAAGGCATACGGCACGCGCCCGACCCATTGCCATTGCGGGGGTGCGCCGTTGGTGGGCGAGGTCTCGGTGCGCGCCTGCCCGAGGTCTTCAATCCAGCGCTCGTTGGGCATCAGCCCGAAGAACCCGGGGCCGGTGAAGGCATACGGGTTGAAAATGCGAAAGACCAACAACGTCAACAGACCGGCCAGCACCAAGCCGCCGAACTCGCGCCGGATTTCGCCCCAGCGCAGGGTGTGCGGCACCGCGCCCGACAATACCGGCATCATCCGCACCGCCGAGACGATCATGATGGACAGCACCAGCGGTGCGACGTTGAAGCGGCTGGCCAGCGCCGCCCCGAAGAACACGCCCGACAAGCCGTAGTTCAGCCAGCCGCCCTCGCGTTGGATGCGGAGGCATTGGTACAGCGTCAAGGCCACCCACAACGAGGCCATCCCGTCGGCGGTGGCGTAATGCGCGATTTGGATCGGCAAGACCGCGCCGGTATAAATCGTGGCGGCCAGCAAGCCTGTCCACTTGCCGCGCAGTTCCAGCCCGATGCCGAACGCCACGAGGATGACCAGCGTATCGTACAAGGCCGACATCCCGCGCATCAGCAACGAGAAGCCCTCGGACGACAAATAGCGGTCGGTCTGTTGCAAGGCGTTGAGGCCACTGGCCACCCAATAGGCCAAAAACGGCGGGAACGTGCCGTATGCATAATGCCCGTTGCCGAGGTTGTGCGGGTTCATCGACGAGCAGCGCGCATCGAAATAGCCGCCGACGCCGTTGGTGTCGGGGTATTGAGCGCGGCAGTGGGCTTCTTGTTCGGCCTCGTTGCCGTCGCTGAACGACAAATAATCCCGCCCGAGCTGGATGCCGACGAAGGTGGTCATGAAGCGCTCATCGGGGTGGAACTGCACGTAATCGTCCCAGCCGAGGCCGGTGAAGCGGAAATACGCGCCCAGCGCCACGGTCAACAGCAGCAAGGCCGCCACCGCGAGGGAGTCACGCTTGAAGAAGGCTCGTGCCATAAACGGGGTTCTCGTCAAGGTCGTTCGGATGCGGGAAACGCGACAGGCGGGGGTGCCGTGCCGTGATTCGACACTTATGGTACACCACCGCGCAAGGGTTTCCTCACCGGCGCGGCAACACCCAGCATAAGCCGACGCAAAACACCTCGGCCAGCGTCCATGCGAGGCGCGCCAGCACGCTGATGGCCAATGGCAGCGGCATCGGCACGAACGGCGCCAAGCCCGCCGCCAAAATCGCGTCGCGCACGCCGATGCCCCCCGGGGCGAACACCACCAAGAACCCGACCAGCCACGCCACCGCGTGTACCCCAATGGCCGCGACAAATTGAAGTGGCGTGAGCGCTTGGCCGAGCGCCAGCACGACCAACCCGAAGGCCGCGCCCAGCATCAGCCACGTCACGACGTAGCGCAGGCACACCCCCACGAAATCGCGCAGGCGCACCCCCGCGAATGCGGGCAACCAGCGCCGACGGGTCAGGGTTGCGCCCGCCACCCCCACCGCTCCGGCGAGGGCGATGGCCAGCACCAGCCAGCCATCGGTCGCTTGCACCCACGGCCACAAGGCAGGCACGCCCAACAGCCCGACCAGCACCGCCGCGATGACAAGCCCGATCAACTCGAGCAGCACCAGCGCGCCGGTCTCACGCGGGGGCAGGCCGGCCTGTTGATAGAAAAACGCCCGCCCCAGCACCGACCAGATGCCGCCCGGGAGGTATTTGGACAATTGCGAGACGAAAAACGCCCGCCACATGGCATGAGGCGACATCGCCCGCCCGTACCAGCGCTGCATGACTTGCGCGCCCCACGGCAAGGTCATCATGCCCGCGGTATAGGCCATCAGCACCACGCCCAAGCCGCCGAGGTGGGCGGGCGTCAGGGTCAGGTCGAGGCGAGACCAGTTGGCCTCGAGGGCGCGCCAGACGAACGCCCCCCCGATGATGACCGTGCCCCACAACAGGCTGAAGCGTAGCGCGCTCTTGAGGGTCATGGGGCGCTGACGACGGTGGCGTGGGTGAACGAGAGCGGTTGCCGCACCCGCACCGTGCAGCGCAATGGCGCGATCGGTCAAAGTGATACCGTTGCAGGACAGCCCTGCGAGGTCGATGGGGGCATCGCCGAGGGTATGGATGCTCAAGCGCACGGCCTCGCCCACGCCGCGCATCAGCGTGACCGGTAGGCGTAGGATGAGCTTGGGCGCAGGGTAGACGATACGCCCCTCCCACTCCGTCATTTGATCACGATTGACCGGCACATTATCGGGTTCCCAATAGGGGAAGCTGTCGAGCCATAACATGGTCGATCCATCCGGCTGTGAGCGCACCTTCGTCGGCGTGACGGCGTTCCGGTCATAAACCGTGACCAATGCCAAGCCATCGACGGCGATGGCGAATACTTGGGCATCGGGCGAAAATTGCACGCTCAACGGCCTACGATGATAATCGACGTAGAGGTCTGCGCCCAATATATCGCCCAATACGAGCTCGAAGCGGTCGCGCTGAGCAGGCGGCAACAGCTCTAGACCCAGCATTTGACTCCCCATCGGCGAGCGGAGCCGGAGGCGCTCGGTGTTGGGGTAGCGCTGCAATATGCCTTCCAGCGCCAAGCGGCTACTGGCGCGCAAATAATCGCCCTCGAAGCCCACTCGTCCCCCGAACACATCGACCCACGGGCTAAAATAGCCGATATGGAGCGGGTGGTTCATAAACATCCAGCCTGCAACGGCACCCTGATGCACCAACACCATCCCGACCAGCACCGGCTTGACCCAGCGCACCCGCCCGACCCACCCGATAAGGCCATGTAGGCCGAGCGCGGCCACGACCAAAAACGGCGTATAGACGAACGTAAAATGCCGCCAGCCGGTATACAACGTCGAGCTGAGGGCGATGGCCGCGAAGATGGGCAAAACGACCAAGGCCAACATCGCGAGGTCTTCCCGTCGGGCACGTTCGCTGAACACGCGCAACGGATGACGTAATGCCCGCCCCAAGCCCCATACCGACCCTATCCCGAATAACAGGACAATCGGAATCGGGATGGTGATGAGCATCCAGACTGGGATGAAGTGCCACGGCACTGCCTGCCCCTCAATGTAATCCCCGCGATATAA
>JALONY010000416.1 GCA_025454715.1 Anaerolineae bacterium | reverse complement strand
TGGAGGCCGCCGATGTCTGTGCGCGTCTCGTCGGGGGTGAGGCAAGAGGCGCGCAAAAAGAAGCTGGTGGAGCTTTGAGCCGTGGACGAATACGAGTCGTTGAGGTAGGCAGTGGGAGAGCCGCAGAACAGCCGACCCAAGAATTGGTTGAGGAGCGGGCTATCGGTGATGACGGACGGCAGGACAATCAAGACCAACAGGGTGGCGATGGCAAACACGATGAGGGCGATGCCGAATTTGGTGCGCATGAGGGCTATCCTATCGAAATGATCCCATTCGTCTCGATAGGATAGCACCGAGTTTTTTCGTCTGCTGGGGGTTAGGTGATGAGCGAGGCTGGAAATCATCATGATGAGGGTCGATTTGGGCAGGTGGAAGTTGGTAATCATGGCATCGACGGCGCGCCACGTGTAGCCCGGGTAGATGTAGAGGCGGGTGTCGGCGTTGAAGGAGGCGACCGGACGCCACGGGCACAGGTCAAGCGGTTGGTCGGGATGGGCGGGGTCACCACCGGCACTGACCAATGCAGCGGTCTCTAGGGTGCGGGCGCTGGTGGTGCCGACGGCGATGATGCGGCCACCGGCCAGCTTGGCGCGGTTGATGATTTCGGCGTCTTGGGTGGTGAGCTCGGCACGCTCGGAGTGGATTTTATGTTGGGTGATGTCCTCGACCTTGACCGGCTGGAAGGTGTCGAGGCCGATATGCAGGGTGACGTTGGCGAATTGGACGCCTTTGGCGCGCAGAGCCAGCAGCAGGTCGGGGGTGAAGTGCAGCCCTGCGGTGGGGGCGGCGGCGGAGCCTTGTTGGCGGGCGTAGACGGTTTGATAGCGCTCAGGGTCGCTGACGCGCTCGCGGATGTAGGGCGGGAGCGGCATTTCGCCGACGTTGGCCAGCGAGTCGTTGGGTGGCTCGCTGAACTCGACGATTCGCTCGGCGTCGTCCAAGACCTCGGTGATGGTGGCGGTCATCGGGCTACCGGGGAAGGCCAGCACGGTGCCGACTTTGGTGTTGCGGCCTTTGACGAGGGCGCGCCAGCGGGTGGGGGTGAGCTGGCGCAACAGCAAGACCTCGGACGCGCCGCCGGTATCCTGCTTGATGGCGGGCAGGCGGGCGGGGATAACGCGGGTGTTGTTGATGACCAAGACATCGCCCGGGTGAATCAGGTCGAGGATGTCACGGAAGAGGCGATGGGTCTCGATGGTCTGGGCGGTGCGATTGAGCACCATCAAGCGCGACGAGTCGCGGGGCTCTAACGGGGTTTGCGCGATGAGCTCGGGCGGCAGGTGATAGTCGAAATCGGAGAGCTGCATGGTCGTCCTGTGCGGTGTGGCGGTTAGAACAAGGGCGGCTGTTCGGGCGGGATGGGGTGCGATGGGGCATCATAGGGGATGCCGAGGTGCTCATAAGCGGCGGCCAAGGCGACACGCCCACGTGGGGTGCGGGCGGTGAAGCCAAGCTGAATCAGGTAGGGCTCATAGACTGATTCGATGGTGGATTGGTCTTCGCTGATGGCGGCGGCGATGGTGTTGAGGCCGACGGGGCCACCGTTGAATTTTTCGATGATGGTGCGGAGGTAGCGGCGGTCGATGTCGTCGAGGCCGAGGTGGTCGATTTCGAGCAACTCGAGGGCTGCGCCTGAGACCGGCCCCGTGATGACGCCGTCGGCGCGGGTCTGGGCAAAGTCGCGGACGCGGCGCAAGAGGCGCAGGGCGATACGCGGCGTCCCACGGCTACGGCGGGCAATCTCGGCAGTGCCTTCCGGCTTGATGGGGACGTTGAGCATCTGCGCGGCGCGGGTGATGATGCTTTGTAGGGCTTGCTGGTCGTAGTAGTCGAGCCGGAAGCGCGAGCCGAACCGGTCACGCAGGGGGGCGGCCAGCAATGCCAATTGGGTGGTCGCGCCGATGACGGTGAAGCGCGGCAGGCGCAAACGGACATTTTTGGCGGCGGGGCCTTTGCCAATCACGATATCGAGCACGAAATCTTCCATGGCGGGGTAGAGGATTTCTTCGACGGCGCGCCCGAGGCGGTGCACCTCGTCGATGAAGAGAATATCGTTTGCCTTGAGGTTGGTCAGGATGGCAGCGAGGTCACCGGCGCGCTCAATAGACGGGCCCGCGGTGATGCGGATGTTGGCGCCCATTTCGTTGGCGATGACGTGCGCCAGCGAGGTCTTGCCCAGACCCGGGGGGCCATAAAACAGGGTGTGGTCGAGCGGTTCCTTGCGGTGCTTGGCGGCGTCGATGGTGATTTTCAGGTTTTCGCGCACGCGGTCTTGGCCGACCATATCCTTGAGGAGCTGGGGGCGTAAGGCCACATTTTCGCGCTCGTCGCGCTTGAGGCCGCCGCTGACGATGCGTCCGTCGTCGTTCATGGTGGGGATGGTCACTCTCGAACACTCATTCTGTGTGGGCATTGTAGCACACGCGGTGTTGCGTGGGGGCGGGTGAATCGGGGATACTGAGGGCACTTTGGGTTAGGTCGTGCATTGGGCGGCTTG
>JALONY010000042.1 GCA_025454715.1 Anaerolineae bacterium | reverse complement strand
GACATCATCGGGGCGTTTCGGCGCTTGCAAGACGATGGGTACATCGAAATCGTGACCAGCGCGGCCACCCACCCGTACCTGCCGTTGCTGGGGCGGGATAGCTCGATTCGGGCGCAGATTCAAGCGGGGGTGTCGTCGTATGTCAAGCATTATGGCCGCCAGCCCAACAGCTTTTGGTTGCCTGAGTGCGCCTACCGTCCGGCCTACTTCACGCGGGACGGGGTGCGGGTCGGGCTGGAGCACCACCTCGCCGAGTTCGACCTGAAGGCGTTTTTTACCGAGACTCACACGATTACCGGCGGGCAGCCGGTGGGGGTGGCGACGGGCGAGATGGTCGGGCCGTATGGGCAGATTCGGCGGCGGTACGTGGTGCCCAACATGCACGAGTTCCCCAAGCGCGACGCGACCACCTTCCAAGCCTACTACGTCAGCGACACGGCGGCGGGTGACGGGGCGCTGAGCCACAGCGGTGTGGCGGTGATGGGGCGCAACGCGCAGACCGGCTTGCAGGTCTGGAGCTCGACGATGGGCTACCCGGGCGATTTCGATTATCGAGAATTTCACAAGAAGGCGGGCACCAGCGGCCTGAAGTATTGGCGGGTGACGGGGGCGAAACTCGACCTCGCCTTTAAGGATTACTATCACCCCGACTGGGCGGCCTACAAGGTGGAGCAGCACGCCGAACACTTCGCGCACCTCGTCAGCGACCAACTGCGTGAGCACCAGACGCGCACCGGCGAGGCGGGCTTGGTGGTGAGCAGCTACGATACCGAATTGTTTGGGCACTGGTGGTACGAGGGGGTGTTGTGGCTGGAGCGGGTGTTGCGCCACCTCGCGACCGACCCATCGGTGGAGGTGCAGACCGCGACCGAATACCTGACGGCCAACCCGCCGCGCCACGTCCTGCACATCCCCGAAAGCTCATGGGGGGCGGGCGGCAACCACTTTACGTGGAACAACACCGATAACCGCTGGATGTGGTCGCCGGTGCATGAGGCGGAAATCCGGCTGGAGGGGCTGGTCATCCGTTACCCCGACCCGACCGACGATGAGCGGTTCGTGCTGAACCAGATTGCCCGTGAGGCGTTGCTGTTGCAAAGCTCCGACTGGCCGTTTTTGGTCACGACCGGCCAAGCGCGGGATTACGCCATCCAGCGCTTCAATCAGCACCTCGAGCGGTTTACCAAGCTGGCCGACAGCCTCGACCGGCGCAAGCCCGACCGCGCCTTGGCCGAGCAGTATTGGGAGCTGGACAAGGCGTTTTACGACCTCGATTACCGTTGGTTCCGCGCACGGTCATGACGATGCGTGCGCTGTGGACGGGCGTGCTACTGCTGTTGTGGGTGTTGCCAGCCGTGGCACAAGATGACCCCGAAACGCCGGTTGACCGCTCAATCGAGTGGGATGTGCCGGTGTTCGAGTCGTTGACCGAGCAGGCGTTTTTCGACATTTGGCGCTTCTTCGCGGTGGAGGGGGAGCGGTACGAGGTGCGGATGCTGGGGCAAGACGGCTTGGCTCCGTTGGTGGGGGTGCGCGGTGCGGCGGGCGATGTGTTCGCCTCGAGCGCGGTGACCCAGCCGGACGGTAGCCCCGTCCCGACCGAGCCCAACACCGAGGCCATCTTGGTGTTCACCGCGCCGGAGTCGGGCGAGCTGGTGTTGATTGCGACGCGCTACGGGGGCGCGGAGGGCGATACGGTCGGGGTGTACCGGATGGCATTGACGCGCTTGGACGTGGCCGCCGAGGATGACCCGTATGTCGATGTCGAGTTTCGGTGTGGTGCCGACCTCGTGACCTCGGTGGTGGTATTGACCGTGGAAGACGCGGACGAGGCCGAGGGCGTGGTGTCGCTGACGGTCTGGTCATCGTTTCCGCCGGTGCTGCGGGTGGGCGACGGGCAGGGCGCGGACGGCGTGCCGACCTGCATCCGCCCTGAGCCAGAGGCGGTGGCGATGCTGAGCGGCGGGGTGGTGCCGTTTGCGGACGGGGTGCGGGCGGTGCCCGATGACCTCGCGTTGCCGTATGAGGTGCGGTTCGTGTTGCCTGCCCGCGACATCAGCGGGTCGTTGCGCTTGACGTTGGCGACCCCTGAGCCGCGCTTGGGGTATTTCGTCGCACGCTGGGACGGCCTGAGCTTGACGGCGGACGACGTGGACGAGCTGACGGTGCGCCACGCCCCACAGACCAAGACCGCGCCGGTTCGGGTGGTGGTGCAGGGCGTCTCGCCGCGCCTCGACCCCGCGATTGGGGTGACTCTGGACGAGACGGGCATCACGGCCTGCGCCGACTGGGGCTTGCGCCCGTGCGCGCTGGATGGTTGGCGAGAGGCGGAGATGATTTATAATGGGGTGGCCGTCCGTTTCGACCGGCTGAGCGCGGTTGCCGACCTCTTGACGGGGGATGTGGCGCCAATCTTGGTACAGGTGGGGGCGGGCAACCCTGCGGTGGTTGGTGAGTATACGGTTTGGGTCTTGGGCGGGATGTCGAAAGAATAGCCCTAAACTGTTATCATCGGGCGCATGGCCTGCGCCGATACCGCCCGTGAGTGTGCAAGTCATCGGATGAAGGCTGGTGTGCCGGTCGAACGGGTTCCGAGGCGATGGACGCATCGGGCGAACGTTGGCATGGTTTCATCGGAATAATCGATGTCGCATTGGGCGATTCGCGGTATACTTGGCGTTAAATGCTGCGCTGGGCGAACAGGCGACGACTAAACGTCAGTGATGGAGGATGCCCGTGAATTGGTTAATCGCGGAAGACGAGGCCGACATCCGCAACCTTGTTGGGATTATGTGTCAGGTTTGGGGGCATACCCCCCTGAGCTTCGAGACCGGCCAGAAGGTGTGGGACTGGCTGGACGATGTGGAGGCGGGGAAAATCCCCAGCTTGCCTGATTTTGCGTTGATGGACATCCGAATGCCCGGGCGGCGCGGCAACGAGATTGCGGGGCGGATGCGCGAGATGGACAGGCTCAAGCATATCCCGATCGTCTTGATGACCGCGTTCGTGCTGAGCGAGGACGAAATCGACCGCTTGCGCCAAGATTTCGGGGTAGACCACGTCATCAATAAGCCGTTGCCCGACTTTGACCGTTTGGGCGTGATTCTGCACGACATCATCAAGCGCAAGACCGAGGCGAACAAGTCGGCGCCGGTGGCCAAAGCTGCACCGCCCGTGGCGGCGGCACCCAGCGCGCCGGTGGCACCCGCGCCCACGCCCACAGCAGTAGCGCCCGCCGCGCCCGTGCCACCCGTACAACCGGCAGGGGCGGCACAACCGGTTACGCCCACGGCACCTGCCACGCCCGCTGCCCAGCCTGCGCCCAGCGCCACGCCGCCCTCACTCGCATCGGAGCCGACCAAGCAGCATCCCATCCAGCCGGACGTGAAGAAGCCTGAAACCCCGCAGTGAGCCACACCAGCCCGCCCCCGGATGATTTGAAGGGTGCCAAAGCCCTGAGCGACAACGCGAGCACGATTTTCTCGCGGTTGTTCGGGCAGATGCGGCGCGCCCCGACGCCCAAGCCCAGCCTCCCCCAGCGTGATAAGGAGCGGTTGTTGATGCAAGCCAACGACCGCTTGAAGACGTTGGTGCGCGAGCGTGACCGTGACCTCGAACGCTTTCGGGCGACCTTCGACGCGCTGGACGAGCTGGCGTGCTTGCTGGATATGGGTGGGGCGGTGGTCTACCTCAACCGGTCGGCGCGAGAGCTGTTCGGGACGCCCGAAGAGTTTTTGTATAGCCGCGCCGGTCAGGTCACGTTGGCGGTGGCGCCCGAGGCCGCCGAGATGACGCTGACGCCCGCCCAGCGGGTCGAGTTTCAGGATCGGACGCTGGCGTTGCAGGTGGCGGTGGTCTCGGACGGGCAAGGCCGTGCGGTCGGGCGGTTGGCGTTGATGCGCGACGTGACGGACTCGCAGGTCTCGCAACGGCTGCGGTCGCATTTCATCCGTTCGATTTCGCATGAGCTGAAGACCCCGCTGGCCAAAATCAAGGGGACGGCGGATTTGTTGGGCGCCCGCGCCAGCCAAAACCCGCCGATGCAGCAGATGGTCGAGTCGCTGATTGACCATGTGGACGTGCTCGACCGGATGGTGGTGGAGATGCTCGACCTCGCCGAGATGGGCGGGGGGACGTTCATGGTCAGCCGTGAGCAGGTGCAGGTGGAGCCGGTGATTGGGGCGGTGGTGCGCGGGTTGCTGCCCGAGGTGCAGAAGCACGGCCTAGAGGTCTTGCTGATGATCCGCGATGCGGAGCGCCTGATGGTGGCCGGTGATGAGCAACGCTTGCGCTGGGCGCTGGGGCATCTGCTGCGAAACAGCATCCAATACACCGAGAACAAGGGCAGTATCGTGGTGGTGGCTGGCCTCGACGAGGACGACTCTGCCTTGTTGACCATCGATGTCATCGACAGCGGGGTCGGGATTGCTGACGACGATTTGCCGCGCATTTTCGAGCGGTTTTATCGCGGGAGGCCGGTGACCCGTGAGGGCGTGCGGCTCGACCCGCGGGGTCTGGGGCAAGGCTTGTACATCGCACGCGGGGTCGCCGAGGCGCACGGCGGTCGGCTGGACGTGCGGACGACGGTGGGCGAGGGGAGCGTGTTCACGCTGACCTTGCCGGTTTGGGCGGGCACACCCGACTAGCGCGGGCAAGGGCACGAGATGTCAAACGGGCGTACCGACATGGGTACGCCCGTTTTCGTGAGCGGGTGGGGCGGGTTAGCCCTTGCGCCCGATGTAGCCTTGGATGTAGCGCAGGAACTCCAGCGGGTTGCGCGGGCGCTGGGTGCCTTGTTCCAGCTTTTTGGCATAGACGGACGGCTCGTTGATTTTGTTGTTGTTGCCGGAGCCGATTTCGATGATGACGCGCCCGAGGCCGCTGAGGATGGCGGCGCGTTCGCGGGCTTGGGCGGCATCCTCGGCGGGCATGGCGTTGAGGATGCTTTCCAGCTCGGTCTTGAAGGCGCGTGAGGTCAGGCCAGCGGGCACGGGGCGGGTCATGCGGCCTGCCACGGCAATCGAGGCCATCAGGGCTTGCTTGAGGCTGGGGCGGTCGGGGACGCCCAGCGCGTGCTCGGCATTGGGGCTGGGGGCGGGGCGGCTGCCTGCCAAGCCGCTCCCGATGGTGCGGATGACATCGACGGTGGCGGTCGGGGCGTCGGGGCGCGGCTTGGCGGCGCGTTTGGCCTCGGCCACCGCCACCAGCGCCTTAATCAGCTCGTTGATGAGGTTGCGGACTTCCTCGCGCTCTTGGCCGATGAAGGTGCTGCTCAGGTTGCCCAACAGCATCTCCGGCTCGCCTTCGACCGGCGTGCGGTTATCGGCGTAGAGGGCGTGGACGCTGGCGAGGAAACGCCATGCGACCGTGGCGGTCTTGAGGTAGGTGTTGAGGTCACGCCCTAGCAAGATGCTGGTCAGGTAGGCGGTGTTCTCGAATTGGGCGCTGAACTCGGCGCTGAACTCGCGCTTGAGGTAGGCGATGAACTGCGGGTAATCCTGCGGGTCGATGTGGCGGGCGGCGGCGCGCAGGGCGTCTTGGCCGGACGGGGTGACGAGGTCGGCACGCCCGATCAGCTCGACCATGTGCTTGATGGCCTCGAGGCCGTGCTTGTCTTGGCGGTCGGCGGATTGGCCGACCCACGCGCCCGACTCCGCGGCGGCTTTGGTGCGGCCTGCGCGCAGGTGATAGGCGGTGAGGCGCGCCAACGAGGCGGGCGGCACGACATCGAGGGAGCTGGCGCTGGTGCGGATGGAGTTGGCGATGAGGTCGGTCAGGTCGTCGAGGGCGGGGTGTTGGGGGCGGCTGCCCAGCGCGCCCAAGCCAGCCATGACCAGCGGGGCGTATTGGATGCCGTTTTCCGAGAGGTACTTGACCGCGGCGTAAGCGGCCTCGGGCGAGACGAGGGTCTCGCTGAAGGCGCGCTCGATGGCGAAAATCAGCTTGATTTGGGCTTCGCCGAGGTAGAAGGTGCGGGCTTGTTGGCGGATGGCGGCTTGGAGCCCCTCATGGTCGCCCAGCGCCAATTTGACGCGCATGAGGTGCAGGCCGCCGCGTTGACCGAGTGCCTTGACCTCATCGGGCGAGAGCTGATCGAACAAGGCGGCGATGCGGGCGCGCAACGACATATCTTGCTCGAGGGCGTGGCGGGCGAGGGCGCTGATGGCCACGTCTTCGAGTAGGACGATGCGGTTGGCGCGGCGTGCCCACAGCCCGAACTGGGCGATGAGGGCACCTTCCCAACGGGAGCCGAGGCTGCGCGCCGCGTTGAGCAAGAGGTTGTTGTTGGGGGTGGGTTGCGGGCTGGTCGGCTCTAGGGCGGAGACGAACGCATTGAGCTCGGAGGGCAACAGGCCGCGCAAGCTGGGGGCGGCCAAGAATTGGCGGGCGTCGTCGTAGTTGAGCAAGGTGGCGACCAGCAAGAAGATGCGCTCGGCGAGGTCGGCGCCTTGGGTGGCGAACGGTATCAGGCTTTCGAGGAGCTGGTGGCTGACCGGCTTGAGGTCGAGGGCGTAGCTGGAGGCGTTGATGTCGTCGGCGAGGGCGGCGATGCCGGCCAAGTCGCGGGATTGGGTGAGGGTTTGGCTGGCGGCGAGGGCGGCTTGCAAGCCCATCTGTGCCCAGCGGCTGCGGTGAGGCAAGGCGGTGCCACGCACGAACCAGCGCGAGATGACGCGGAAGATGCCCGCCGCGCCGTCTTTGTCGATATGTTGCCCGATTTGTTCGAGGGCTTCACGCTCGAGGTCGGGCTGGCGCTCGAACAGGTCGGCGATGGGCTCGGCCTCTTGCGCGGACTGCATGGCGAGGCTCATCCGCAGCAGGTAGCGGGCGTACATCAGGCGCAGGTCTTGGGGCAGGGTCGGGTCGGACGAGAGGACTTGGGCGACATCTTCCTTGTTGACCGGCTGGCCGGATTTGAGGGCTTGGTCGATTTTGAGGCGGTAGGAGGCATAGGAGAGCGCGTCCGACAATTTGCGCCCCTCGCTGAGCGACCACGCCGCGGGCTGGTTCATGTTGCGGGTGCGCTCGATGACCAGCGAGGTATCGAGGCGGAGCTGGCTGATGGTGAAGCGGCTGTAATCGTCCTTGAGCGGGACGCCGAACATCTGGCCGGACTGCCAATCGTAGCGGACGACATCGGTGGCGGTGATGTCCTCGCGGGTGAAATAGATTTGGGCGTCGATTTCGGTGTGGAAGCCGATGTCACCGGCAAAGGTGACGGCGAAGCGCACCGAGGGGGGCAGTAAGGCCAGCAAGCCCTCGACGAACCCGACGCGCTGGGCGAGGTCGATGGGGGCGTTTTGGACGACGAGGCGGACGTTTTGGACGATGGTCGAGAGCAAGGTCTCCATCACGTCCATCTTGTTCTTGACGGTGGTCAGCAGGGCGAGGATGTCTTTGGCTTGGTCGGGGGCGCCGGTGGCGGCCACGGCGGGCATGAGGATGGCGCTCAGGGTCTGGCGGTTGGGCGCAAACACGGGCGGGGTGGTGTCGAGCAAGGCGACGAGGGCGCGCAGATTGCCCTGCATGGCGCGCAGGATGTCGCTGGGCAAAATGATATAGTGCGCCACGGGTTGGCCGCCCGCGCCGCGTTGGATGTGGACGGCGAAGAAGCGCCCGGGCTGGGTGTCGCGCAGCAGGGTGAACGACTGGACGATGCCGTTGCGCTGGAGCCCGTAGCGGGTGGTCAGGCGCTCGATGAGGTCGGGCGTGACGTTGGGCGACATGGCCACCACCGCCTGCTCGAATTTGGCCTCACCGATTTTGGGCGTTTGGCTGACATAGAAATGTTCTAGGGGGTAATGTTTGGCAGACAAGTCGAAAATCCCTCGGCGTGGTCAATCCGGTTCAAACCTTATGCGGATGATTATAATGGGTTACTGGCATTGGGGCGAAGGATAGGTGATTAGCGATGGAACGAGTTCGCGCTTTGAACGCTGGGCAAATGGTACGGGCGGCGCTGGTGGTGCTGCTGGGGTTCTTGGCCAGCGGGGTGTTGGGGCTCATCCGCACGGCGGCGTATGCGGCGTCTTTTGGGGCATCGCCCGAGCTGGACGTGTTTTTTGCGGCGCAACGGGTGCCCGAGCTGGTGTTTACGTTGGTGGCGGGCGGGGCGCTGGGGTCGGCCTTCATCCCGGTCTTCAACCGCTACTTGGGCAATGACGACGCGCAGGCGTGGCGTTTGGCCAGCGCGGTGATGTCGTGGTCGGGGGCGGTGGCCGTGATGTTGGGGCTATTGGCCGCCGTGAGCGCGCCGTTGTATATGCCGTTGTTGCTGTCGGGCGTGTCGCATCTTGAACGCGCACCAGCAGTTTTTGCTGCCCGCGCTGGCCATCAGCATGTACAACATCGGCTTGATAGTCGGGGCGGTGTGGGTCGCGCCCAACCTACCGACCGACTCGGGATGGTTCGCGTATGCGGCCAGTGGCGACTCGAACGTGTATGGGCTGGCGTTAGGTGCCATCCTCGGGGCGGTGTTGCATTTGCTGATTCAAGTGCCCGGGCTGGTGCGGGTGCGGGCACGCTTGCGCCCGACATGGGCACAGGTCGAGGGGCTGGGGCAGGTGTTGCGCCAGATGTTGCCGCGCATGTTGGGCTTGGCCGTGACGCAGCTCAACTTTTTGGTCAACTTGTATTTTGCGGGCGGCATGGTGACGGGCAGCAATACCGCGCTGAACGTGGCGTGGTTTTTGATGTTCTTCGCGTTGGGGGTGATTGCCCAGAGCGCGGGCACGGCGGTCTTCCCGACCTTGGCGCGCTTGGCGGCGGATGGTGACCTCAAGAATTTTGGGGCGCGCCTGACGCCGGTCTTGGGGGCGTTGCTGTTCTTGGCGTTGCCCGCCTCGGTTGGGTTGATGGTGTTGGGCGAGCCCATCGTGCGGGTGTTTTTGGAGCGGAGCGCGTGGTTGCCGGAGGCGACCGCGGGCACGGCGTGGGCGCTGGCATTCTTCGCAATCGGGATGACCGGCCACGCCTTGCTGGAGGTCTTATCGCGGGCGTTTTATGCCCTGAGCGACACGCGCACGCCGGTGATGGTGGGGGTGGCGGCCTTGTTGTCCAACATCGTGCTGAGCGCGGTGTTCATCCGCTTCATCGGCGACCCGACCTCGTTGGCGCGAGGGTCGTTCGCGGGGTTGGCGCTGGCCAACTCGGTCACGACCTTGGCCGAGGCAGCGGTGTTGTGGTGGTTGCTTCAGCGGCGCGTGCCTGCGCTCGATAGCCGCGTGCTGGTTGGGCGGCTGGGGCGGATGCTGGCAGCTGCAGGGCTGATGGGCGCGGTGGTGTGGGGGGTGATGACCGCTTTGAGCGGCGCGCCCACCGTGGTGGTGGTGGGCGCATGCGGTGTGTCGGGGGTGGTGGCTTATTTTGGTTATTTTGGGGCGGGGGCGGCCTTGCGCCTGCCGGAGGCGTTGCTCATCCCGCGCTTGCTGTTGCGGCGGCGCGCCTAACGCCGGAAGACGACGGCGGGTGTCATGTGGTTCTTGAACGAGGCGCCGAGGCTGGTCTCGTTGGGGTTGTTCCACGCCCGTACCTCGAGGTGCAGGTGGGGGCCTTCGCTGTTGCCGGTATTGCCCAGTGTGCCGATGCGCTGACCGGCTTGCAGCTCGGCGCCCGCTTGTACCTCGATGCTGTTCATGTGGGCGTAGATGATGTAGAGGTGATAGCCGGTCAGGTTGCGGCGCGCCAGCTCGGCTTGTGCCGAGGCGGGCAGGTCTTGGTGCAGCACGCGCAGGCCGACCATGTGGCCATAGCCGTAGTTCCACTCGGGGCTGTTGACGATGCTGGAGTCGCCGGTCTTGAAGCCGTGGGCTTGGGCGTTGGGCTTGGCGGGGGTGCAGGCGCGGCACAATGACGCGACCGCCACCCGCGACGGCACCGGCGGGGCGAACAACGGCTCACCGACCGCGGCGGCCAAGTCCCAGCCGTAATGGACGAAGGTAAAGTTGGGGTCGAGGTTGTAATCGCGCACCCACCACGAGTTGACGACCGGCGCGGGGAACGAGTCGGCGGAGCCGAGGCCGAGCGATTGGAAATCACCGCCGGTCAGGCGCAAGAAGTCCTCGCGAGTCCAGCCGGTCTTGCCTTGGGCGCGGATGTTGACCCAGCGGAGCTTGCTGCGCGGGTCTGCCCAGCAACTCGACTTGCGACTTGTAGGGCACCATCATGACCTCGCCGTTGCTGACGCCCGCGCCGGTACGCATCCGTGCGCCGTTTTGCGCCATGACAATTGCGGTGGCGGTGCCGGTGGTGGTCATCGGGGTTGCGGCAGGTTGTGCGGGGGCGGGGGCGGTAGTCGTGACGGGCGCCGGGGCTGGGGCGGTTGTCGTGACCGGTGCGGGCGTTGGGGCATTGGTCGTGACGGGCGCGGGGGCTGGGGTGACGGGTTGTGCCGGTTGTGCGGGGGCTGGGGCGGTGGTTGTGACCGGTGCGGGTGCTGGGGCAGTGGTCGTGACGGGTGCTGGTGCTGGGGTGACGGGTTGTGCTGGTTGTGCGGGGGCTGGGGCGGTGGTCGTGACCGGTTGGGCGGGGGCGGTCGAGCCGATGCTGGCGTTGGCGAAT
>JALONY010000415.1 GCA_025454715.1 Anaerolineae bacterium | reverse complement strand
GGTCTTCCGGCAGGCGCGGCACCATCTCGCGCAAGGCCAGCAACCCCGCCGCCGCCAGCACCCCTGCTTGGCGCAAGCCGCCGCCCAATTGCTTGCGGAGGCGGCGCGCCTGTTGGATAAAGGCCGCGCTCCCGACCAACATCGAGCCGACCGGCGCGCACAAGCCTTTGGACAGGCAAAACGTCATCGTATCGGCGGGCGCGACGAGGTCACGGGCGGGCACGCCATAATAGGCCGCCGCGTTGAAGATGCGCGCCCCGTCGATGTGGAATTTCAGGCCGTGGGCACGGGCAATCTCGGCCACCGCCTCGGTATAGGCCACATCCAGCGGCATCCCGCCCACCGTGCCCTGCGTGTTCTCGATCGAGACCAGCGCGGTGCGCGGAAAATGCACGTTATCGGCGCGGATGGCGCGCCGGATGTCGTCCAGCGCCAGCGTGCCGTCGGGGTGCACCTTGACCGTGTGCGGGATGACCCCGCCCAGCGCGGCCATGCCGCCCGCCTCGTAGACGAACGTGTGCGCCTTATCGCCGATGATGGCTTCCTCGCCACGGGCGCACTGCGCCAACAGCGCAATCAGGTTGCCCTGTGTGCCGCTGGTCACGAACAAGGCGGCCTCTTTGCCCAGCAGTTCGGCGGTCTCGGCCTCCAGCTGGTTGACGGTCGGGTCATCCCCGTACACGTCGTCCCCGACCACGGCGCGTGCCATCGCCTCGCGCATGGCCGGTGTCGGGTGGCTGACGGTATCGCTTCGGTAGTCGATGGTTCTCACGATTCAAACAATCTCTCAGGTCAGCTTAGCGGCGAAACACGAACCGGATAATCAACATCAGCAGCAGCGCCCCAGCGAACGCCACCAACAAATCACCGGTCTTGAACACGATATCGGTCGAGGGCACCGGGATGCGGAGCGCGCCGACGATGAGGCTGCCGATGAACGCGCCCGCCAAGCCGATGGCCGCGTCCCAGACCGGCCCACGGCTGCGCCCGCGAATCAGGAATCCTGCCGCCGCGCCCGCCAAAGCGCCCGTCACCACCAAGATGAAGACCGACGTAAAGTTTTCGAGGGGGATGTACATGAGTCTCTTTCCTTGCGCGCTTAAGCGGTCAGCCACTCGTGCGTGACGGCATCATAGGCAATCACCACGCGCTCCTCGGCCATCTCGACCGAGGCGCTGTCGAAGTCCGAATAGGTCACGTCTTGCACCCGCGCCCCGCTAAACGTCCAGCGGCGCACCGGCGTGCCGTCGTCCACCGCCGTGACGGTCACGACGCGGGCGGCCACGCTACCGTTGGCGGCCAACGTGTCGCGACCGCCTCGTTGATTTCGACGCTGAACTCGTTGGCCAACAGGCTATCGATGATTTTCTCGGCCATCAGGGGTTTCTCCTTGGGTGTGCTGCACAGGTCATACGCTCTGTCGGCAACTATAACACACCCTCTCGGTTCGTGGGGCATCGGGCACGGTGAAATGGGAGATGTTGCCTTGGGGCTACGCGAGGGACGAGCCCGTATTTCTCGCCCCTCGAACCGGTGGCAGAGCCTTAGCCGGGCGGGATAAGCGAGTCGACCACCATCGTCACCTCGCCGGTCAGGATGTCCAGCGTCAGGACGAGGTCATCATCCGATGTCTCATACGATAAGCCGTCCGTGATGATGAGCATCCACCGATCGTCAATAAAGCCGCCAAACGTGACGTAGAAATCACCGACAATGCTGCCGGACAACGGAACCGTGCTGATTTGTTGGTCTGCGAAGGTATATTTCACCAACACCTCCCCGTCACTCCCATCACCCAACGCCCACAGGCCGCTGCTGTCGGGAAGCCACGATGCCCCACCATATAAGACCAGCTCCGGTTCAGAGATCGTCGTCACCTCGCCCGTTTCGACATCGAGGACGGCGAGCTGAAAATCGCCCCTGTCACCATAGACGGTTCCCTCAAACGAAACGATCTCCCACGAAGCGAGCAGAATTTTACTGCGGTCGGGCGAGATGTCGATGTTTATGAGTTCACGGTCGGTGCGATAAATGGGGGTGAGGCCGCCTTGTGTCACGCTGATGGTGTAAATCGTCGCCTCTTGCTGGGTCGGCCCAATCTGGTTCGGTTCGTCACCCACGGTGCTGATGAAGGCCAAACGGTCATTATCGGCCAACCACGCACCCCACTCCACCTTACCCTCCACGCTGGGCAGCGCACCATACGCCGACCCGTCGGCGCGCATCGTCCAAAGGGAAGCCCCACGAACCATCAGCACGCGGCTGGCGTCGGGCGACCAATCCGCCCACGCCACACCTCCCACGTCGGCCCCGACGGTGCTGCGCGTCAGGCCGTCCGCACTCAACGAAAACAGCGGGGCGTCAGGCTCTGAGGTGTTGAACCGATCGGTATAGTAGAAGACAGACCCATCCGCCGACCACACGAAACGGTTATCGAATGAGGCCAGCGCCGAATTGAAGGTGTACCACGCAGGGATCAACATCCGGTCGAACACGCACAACTCAGAGCCGTCGCGGTTGGCGGTGAAGATGTGGCGCTCGATGAAAAACGCGATGCGGTCGGTCGTCGCTGGGCATTCTGCGATGAGCGTGCGGTCATAACGCTCGGCCTCAGCCTCATAGAAGCCCTCAACCACCCAGCCGCGCCCGCCGCTCGGGGTCTCGACCTCGCGCCAGAAGTAGCCATCGGCCTCCACCGCGTCACCGAGAACCGTCACGATGTCACCCGCCGCCAAATTGCCCGCAGGGTCGGAGCGGGTGGTCGGCTCAGAGCGCACGACGAGGTTAATCGTCTCGGTGGCGGGGTCATCGACCACCACGCGGGCGCGCACACCCGGCGCTAAAACATTGACCACCGGGCGCAACGGCTCGAACGCGACAGCGTCGGGAGCGGCTGGGGTGGCGGTCGGTGCAGCGGGCGGATCCGCAGGTTCCAGCCAATACTCGCCGTTCGCACCCTCGACCGTCCAACCGACCAGCACTCCATCATCGACCTGCCACCACGTCAGGCCGTCGGCGCAGAGCGGGCCGTCCAACACGTCGAAGCCGCGCCCACCGTCGAGGGTTCCGACCAGCACGCCGCTGCGACTGGGTATGTCGCGCACGCGGTTGGCATCACCGGGGACGACTCGCCCATATCCCCCTATCGTCAAGCGCGGCGGCAAGGAGTCGGGGCAGGCTTCGGCCTGTTGGGCGCGGCTGGACAAACCGCTCGAAAACATCAACGCAAGAAAAAACAGCAATAAAACAATCGGTCGCATGGGACGGTATCCTCTTCAATAGAGATACAATGCATTGCCCTCCAAATGTATACGACGACTCTGGTTTTTTGGCTGGGGGATGAAAGGATTCATCAGGGCAGGCGATGACCGCATCGCTCATCCCTCCCAGCGCAGTCCTCAGGTAGGACAAGCGTTCGGTTTTAGGGTATACTCATCCAAAGTGCACCCCTGACCGTCCGACCCAGACCAGAGAGGAGAAGCCGTGGCCGTTTCTAACCG
>JALONY010000041.1 GCA_025454715.1 Anaerolineae bacterium | reverse complement strand
GGTGTGACGGCGGGCTTGGCGGGCGGGCGATTGTTTGCCCACAGCCTTGCGGTGGTGCGGCAGTTGGCCGCGGTCAAGCGAGCCGACGGGCTACAGTTCGACATCGTGGGGTGTGGCGGCGGGTTGGACGGGCGGGCGGTTTCGGCCTATACTCAGGCGGGCGCCCGTGCGGTGCAGGTGTGGTCGGCCTTGGTGTTTCGGGGGCCGTTGGCACCGGCGCTGATTGGGGCGGAATATGCACAGGTGCGAAAAGACGCTGGGGAGAACGACAGTCAAGCATGAGTGAAGATAAAAGACGGGTCGTCGATGCGCTGATTGCGGCGGGTGTGGTCGGTTTTGCGTTCGAGTCGCCGCGCACCTTCAAATCGGGCATCGTGTCGCCGGTGTACTTGGACAATCGGAAATTGTTGACCCACCCGAGCGCGTGGCGCACGGTCATTGAAGCCTTGGGCGGGGTGGTGAACGGGCTTGGCCTGAGCGCGCCGGTGATTGCCGGTGTCGAGACGGCGGGCATCCCGCATAGCGCGGCTTTGGCATATGCGCTGGGTGCGCCGACCGTGTTCGTCCGCAAGCAGGCCAAAGAGCACGGCTTGAAGCAACGCATCGAGGGCGGCGACGTCAGCGGTCGTGCGGTCGTGCTGGTCGAAGACCAAGTGACGACCGGCGGCAGTAGCTTGTCGGCGGTTGGGGCACTGCGCGAGGCGGGCGCGGTGGTCGGGCAATGCTTGGCGATTACCAGCTATGGGTTTGGCGAGGCGGCGCAAGCGTTTGCGGCGGCAGGGGTGGCGTTGCACGTCTTGGTGACGTTCGATGACCTATTGCCGCGTTTGGCCGAGACCGGCGTCTTGAACGCGGGGCAAGCCGAGACGGTGCGGGCGTGGCTGGCCGACCCGCAGGGGTGGGCGGGGGGTGCGCGATGAACCCAATCATGCGGAAGTATGAGGCGCGGGTCGAGTTGGCCAACTCGCTGTTGTGCGTGGGGCTGGACGCTGACCCGTCGCGGATTCCGGCGCGGTTCGCGGATGACCCACACCCACAGTTCGCCTTCAACCGTTGGATCATCGAGCAGACGGCGCCGTATGTGGCGGCCTATAAGCCGAATATGGCGTTTTATGAGGGGCGTGGGGCGGACGGCTGGCGTGATTTGCAGATGACGGTCGATTACCTGCGCCAGCACCACCCCGACATCGTGACGGTGTGCGATGCCAAGCGCGCCGACATCAGCACGACCAATGACGGTTACGTGCGGGCGGTGTTCGATCAACTCGGTTTCGACTCGGTGACGCTGAACCCCTATTTGGGCGGCGAGGCGTTGCGCCCGTTTTTGCAGCGTACCGACAAGGTGTGCATCATCTTGTGTCGCACGTCTAACCCGGGGTCTGGCGAGATACAATCGCTCATCGTCGAGGGCAAGCCGGTCTGGAAAATCGTGGCGGAGCGGGTGCGTGACCGCTGGAACGTGGGCGGGAATTGCATGATGGTGATGGGCGCAACCTACCCCGACGAATTGCGCGAGGTGCGCGCCATCGTGGGCGAGATGACCTTGTTGGTGCCCGGGATTGGGACGCAGGGCGGCAGTGTGGAGCAGACGGTGCAGATGGGGCGAAACCGCGCTGGGCGTGGTTTGATGATTAACGCTTCCCGCGGGATTATCTTCTCGGATGACCCTGCCGATGCGGCGCGCCAACTGCGCGATGCGATTAACGCCTGTCGGTGAGCATGTCATGATCGAGCACATTCAATGGCTGGGGTATGGGAGCTTCGTCATCCAGAGCACCCCGCTGATTTACATCAACCCGTGGCGGGTGTCGAGCGTGACGTTTTTGGCGGATGTGGTGCTGGTCTCGCACGCGCATTTCGAGCATTTTTCGCCGGTCGATATCGAGAAGGTGAGCGCGGACAGCACCTTGATTTTGAGCAACGCGCAGGTGGCGGAACAACTGCCCCGCGCCGAGGTGTTGTTGCCATTTCACAGCCGGACGGTCGATCGAGCGCGGATTACCGCGTTGCCTGCTTACTCGACCGGTAGCGAGGTGCACAAGCGCGAGGATGGCGGTCTCGGCTTCTTGATTTCGCTCAATTTTTATGACATTTACTATGTGGGGGACAGTGAGCCGACCCCCGAGATGCGGAAGCTGGCCCCCGACATCCTGATTTTGCCGATTGACGGGATGGGGACGATGACGCCGGAGAGCGCGGCGGATATGGTGCGCGAGTTGCGCCCGCGTTATGCCATCCCGTGTAATTGGGGGATGGGTGGGGTGAACCTTGGTGATGCCGAGCGGTTCAAGCGGTTGGTGGGCGACCGCGCCGAGGTACGCATCCCTGAGGCACGCTGAGCGATGGGCAAATAAAAACCGCCCGATGAGGGGCGGTTTTTCGGCTGAAGTTGTGGCTGGTTAGGCCGCCGGTTGCTCGTGCGAGGCGGTGGTGTCGCCACCCGTCAGGGGGAGCTGAAGGGGCGAGACCGATTCCCAATCGAGGCGCTGGCCATTTTCGGCGATGAGCTGGGGGCGGTCGGTGCCGTGGATTGCGTCGGCGGTCACGACCACTTTGCGCACATCGGAGCGGCTGGGGACTTCGTACATCACGTCCATCAGGGTTTGCTCGATGATGGAGCGCAGGCCACGGGCGCCGGTTTCGCGGCGGATGGTGAGCTGTGCGGCGGCTTCGAGGGCGTCGGGCTGGAACTCGAGGCCGACATCATCCATATCCAGCAGGTGCTGGTATTGCTTGACCAGCGCGTTTTTCGGCTCGGTCAGGATGCGGATGAGGGCGGGCAGGTCGAGGGGGTCGAGGGCGACCGCGACCGGGATGCGCCCGACCAGCTCGGGGATGAGGCCGCATTGCATCAGGTCTTCGGGCGAGACGGCGCGCAGCAAGTTTTGGCGGTCGGCCTCTGCGCGGCTCCCTGCGCCGAAACCGAGTGTGCCGCGTGCGCCGAGGCGCTTGGCGATGATTTCTTCGACGCCTTCGAACATGCCGCCGCAGATGAACAGGATGTTGCTGGTGTCGATTTGCAAGAACTCTTGATGGGGGTGCTTGCGACCGCCTTGTGGCGGGACGTTGGCGAGCGTGCCCTCGACGATTTTGAGGAGGGCTTGCTGGACGCCTTCGCCCGACACGTCGCGGGTGATGGACGGGTTATCACTGCTCTTGCGGGCGATTTTGTCGATTTCGTCGATGTAGATGATGCCGCGTTGGGCGCGGGCGATGTCGCCATCGGCGGCCTGAATCAGGCGGAGCAAGATGTTCTCGACATCCTCGCCGACATAACCGGCCTCGGTGAGGGCGGTGGCATCGGCGATGCAGAACGGGACATCGAGGATTTTGGCCAAGGTGCGCGCCAGCAAGGTCTTGCCGCTGCCGGTGGGGCCGAGCAGAAGGATGTTGCTCTTCTCAATCTCGACCCCGTTGGCGCGGCGGTTGGAGCGCAGGCGTTTGTAGTGGTTGTAGACGGCCACGCTCAGGACGCGCTTGGCGTGGTCTTGACCGATGACGTAATCGTCGAGGTGCGCCATGATCTCACGCGGGGACAGCACCTTCAGCTCTTCCAGCTCGGTCTCGAGGGCGGTTTGCTGTTCTTCGTTGAGCAGGCCGTAGCACAGTTCGACGCAGAAGTTGCAGATGTGGATGCCTTCTGGCCCAGAAATCAGGCGTTCTACGTCGTCTTGGCTGCGACCGCAAAACGAGCAGCGGTGCGGTGCGTGAGGTCTTGGGGGCATCACGATTATTTCTTCCCGTTGTGATCCGTCTTGACGACCGAGTCGATCAGGCCGTACTCGACGGCTTGCTCGGCGCTCAGGTAGATGTCGCGGTCGGTATCGCGCTCGATTTGCTCGACGCTACGACCCGTGTGCTTGACGAAAATCTGGTTCAGGCGGGTCTTGAGGCGGACGATTTCGTTGGCCTGAATGACGATGTCGGTGGCTTGGCCTTGCGCGCCGCCCAACGGCTGGTGCATGTGGACGGTGCTGTTGGGGAGGGCGAGGCGCATCCCTTTTTGACCGGCGGTGAGCAACACGGTGCCGAAGCTGGCGGTGACGCCGATGGCGGTGGTGCTGACGGGCGGGTGGATGGCCTGCATGGTGTCGTAAATCGCGAGGCCGGCGTAGACGACGCCGCCCGGCGAGTTGATGTACATCTGGATCGGCTTCTGGTCATCTTCGCGGTCGAGGATGAGGAGCTGGGCGACGATCAGGTTGGCGACTTGGTCGTTGATGCCGGTGCCCAAGAAGACGATGCGTTCCTTGAAGAGCAGCGAGATGAGATCCCAGACACGCTCGCCGCGGTTGTCGCGTTCGACGACGGCGGGGGCGTAAGCGTAAGGGGCGATGAGCGGATGAACCATGTTGGACGCGCCAGAGGCGCTAACTCCTTTCAGGTTGTTCGGTAAACGTTCGCTGACTCACACGATTGGATTGCGGTCTTGCCTTGCACACACGGGGTGGCCGGTCTAGCTGGCGGCGTCTTCGCTGTCTGTGGCCTCGGTCGATGGCGCAACGGGCTCTACCGCTTCGAGGGAGGGCGCTTCACCCTTGCCGATGGCAATGGCGCGCTGCTCGATCTTCTGCGACATGATGTTATTGGCCATGTTGTTGACGAAGCGTTGGTCGTTGAGCAGGCCGAGTTGTTGGAGCGTCTCGGGGCCAATCTCGCCGATGATTTCCATCAGGCGCGCTTGCAGGTCGTCTTGCGAGACCGAGAGCTTCTCGATGTTGGCGAACTCGCTCACGACGAGTGAACGGCGCAAGAACTTGGCGGCGGGCTCGCGGTAATCGGCGCGGATTTCTTCGATGGTGCGACCGGTCTGGCGCAGGTAGGTATCGAGGTCGAGGCGGTTATCGCGCAGGCGTTCCTTGAGGTCTTCGACCATGTCGTCGATTTGGAGATTGACGGAGGCGTCGTGGAACGTGACTTCGGCCTCGTCGATGACCTGCTGGAGCACCTTGTTGGCGTAGTCCTCGCGGGCTTTTTGCTGGCTGCGCTCGGTGATGGATGTTTGCAAGCGACCGCGGACTTCCTCGAGCGTGAGCGGGCGGGTGCTGGGGAGCTCGTCCGCAGCCTCGGCTTGCTCACCTTCGGCGGCTTCTGCTTCTGCCTTGGTCTCGCCCTCGGCTTCGACATCCCAGCCGAACCGCTCGCTGATTTTGGCGGCCAGCGCGTCGTCAATCGCGGGCAGGGTGGCTTTCTCGACCTTTTCGAGCGTCACGACGAACTCGACGGTGCGACCGGCCAACTCGACGTTGACCTTGCCATCGGGCTCGGGGAAGGTGATGCGGAAGGTGCGGGTTTCACCGGCCTTGGCTCCGACGATGTTCTGGGTGAAGCCCGGGGCGAGCGGCTCCTCGGTGCCTTCGGTCAGGAACAGCACGGCACCGTGGCGGTGGACATACGGCTCTTCCTTGCGGTCGTGCACGTCGGCGTCGCTGTCGGTTTCGGCCTCGGCCTCGATGAAGAAGCTGTGCAGGTCGCAGGTGATTTTGTCGCCTACGGCAGCGGCCTCATCGCTCACGGTGGTCTCGGCGAACTCGCGTTGGAACCCGCGCAACTCGGTCTCGACTTCTTCCTCGCCCACGGTCGGCTCGACATAATCGAGGCGGATGGCGCGATAGTCACTCAGCTTCACCACGGGTGCCAGCGGCACGGTGTAGATGAAGGTGGGCTGCGGCTCCAGCTTGAAGTCATCCATCGAGCCCGGGGCAGCCGGCTCGAGGTTTTGCGACTCTAGGGCTTGGCGGTACAGCTTTTGGCCGAGCGACTCGACCGTTTCCTCAAGGATGTAGGCTGGGCCGACATAACGGCTAATCACGCTGGCAGGGGCTTTGCCCTTGCGGAAGCCCGGGATATTGACCTTGCCGGAGATGGTGCGTAGCGTGTCGCGCTTGGCGGTTTCGAACGCTTCTGCGTCGATTTCGACGGTGATGCGTACGGCGTGGTTGTCGAGTTGTTCGGTGCTGATGTTCAAGGCGCTTACCCTCGTGTGTGACCCGATTATAGCACTGCGCTAAGATGTCGGGTGTAAATCTTTCATCAGAAACAACAAACCGCAGCGCCCCGTGGGGTGGTTCGTCGGGGGCGCTGCGCGTGTGTCGTTGATTGCGCGGTGTGCGCGGTGTGCGCGCACCGTCGGCAGTGGGGAAGAAGGGACTTGAACCCTTACCTCGTGAGAGACATGATCCTAAGTCATGCGCGTCTGCCAATTCCGCCACTCCCCCAGAGTGTTCGTGTGAAAGTATACAGTAATGAGGTGGATTGGCGAAAGGGTTCACCTGTGCGCCCGCACACAAGGGCGCGGGCGCAGGGGATGAGCGCTGGCTTAGGCGTGGGTGGTGGCCATCAGGGCGGCGGCGCGCACCTCGTCGGTGACGTGGGGGGCGAACTTGGCGAAATTGTCGGCGAACATGCGCGCCAGCTTGTGTGCTGCCACGTCGTAGGCGGCGGGGTCTGCCCACAGCGTGCGCGGGTCGAGCAGGTCGGTGGGGACTGCTGGGCAGGTGGTGGGCATGTGCAGGCCGAAAACGGGGTGCGTGCGATATTCGACGTTATCCAGTGCGCCGGACAGGGCGGCGCGCACCATAGCGCGGGTGTGGTTGATGGCGATGCGTTGGCCGACCCCATAGCCGCCGCCGACCCAGCCGGTGTTGACCAACCAGACGCGCACGTCATGCTGAGCGATTTTTTGGCCGAGAAGCTGGGCATAAACCGTGGGGTGTAGCGACATGAACGGAGCGCCGAAGCACGCGCTAAAGGTGGCGGTCGGCTCGGTCACCCCTTTTTCGGTGCCTGCGACTTTGGCGGTGTAGCCCGACAAGAAGTGCACCATCGCTTGCTCGGGCGTCAGGCGGCTAATCGGGGGCAACACGCCGAAGGCGTCGGCGGTGAGCATGAGGATGTTGCGCGGGTGGCCGCCCAACCCGTCGATTTGGGCGTTGGGGATTTGGGCGAGGTCGTAGGCGGCGCGGGTGTTTTCGGTATAGCGGGCGCTGTCGAGGTTGACCCGTCCGGTGACGGGGTCGTAATCGACGTTTTCGAGCACGGTGCCGAAGCTGTGGGTGGTGCGGTAAATCTCGGGCTCGGCGGTGGGAGAGAGCTTGATGACCTTGGCGTAACACCCGCCCTCGAAATTGAAAACGCCGCGGTCGTCCCAGCCGTGTTCGTCGTCGCCGATGAGGGTGCGGGATGAGTCGGCGGACAGGGTGGTTTTGCCGGTGCCGGACAAGCCGAAGAAGACGGCGGTATCGCCGTGCGCGCCGATATTGGCCGAGCAGTGCATGGGCAAGACGCCGCGTTGGGGAAGAAGGGTGTTCAAAACGGTAAAAATCGACTTTTTCATCTCGCCAGCGTATTGGGTGCCGCCGATGAGGATGAGCTTTTCGGTCAGGCTGAGGGCGATGAACACGCCGCTTTGGGTGCCGTGCTGGGCGGGGTCAGCGGTCAGGCTGGGCAGGTCGATAACGGTGTAATCGGGGATGAACTCGGCTTGTTCGGCGGCGGGCGGGACGATGAACAAATTGCGGACGAACAGGCTGTGCCACGCATATTCGGTGATGACGCGCACGCGCAAGCGGTAATCCGGTGCCGCGCCCGCATACAGGTCTTGCACGTAGACCTCACGCTCGGATAGCCCGTCCATCACCCGCTGGCGCAACGCGGCGAATTGCTCGGGCTGCATCGGCTGGTTGACCTTGCCCCACGCGATGGCATCGTCGGTCAGCGCATCGCGGACGATGTACTTGTCGTTGGCGGAGCGCCCAGTGTGTTGACCGGTCAGGACGGCGAGAGCACCGCCCTCGACCAAGTGGCTTTCGCTGCGGCGCAACGATTCTTCGTACAGGCGGGTCGGTGTCAGGTTCCAGTGCAGGATGGTGGGCTGGGCGGGCAATGGCGCTAACGTGCGGTCGGTCATGGTTCCCCCTTGTGATGGTTGCACAGGCCAAAAATCAAGTTTGACTGTGCGATATGCACAGTATCTTTGCTTAATTTTGGCGTTGTGCTGGTTTGACTTTGTCATTGTTGCACAATTTGTGAAACTTTGGCAAGTGAAATCCGTCACAGATTGGGGGTTTATGAGAAAGCGTGTTTCGTCAGCCGACCAGCGTGTACAGCCAGCGCCGATACGCCCCGATGGGTTCGAAGCCGAGGCTGGACAATTGGTCTAGGGCGTCGGCCTCGGTTTGGGGGACGAGCAGGCCGACCGAGTGGCACCCCTCTTGATAGGCGGTGCTACGGAGCGCCTTGAAGAAGCTGGACGCGCCCTGATATTCCGCCCAGAGGCCGCGATAGGTCAGGGTTTCGACCACCCGCCATGTCGGGTTGATGACCATGGCGGTCAAGCCTTGGGGCGCAGGTTCGGCGACCATCAAGCTCATGGGCACGGTAGGGGTGAAACCTGCGGCGGCGAAGGCGCGCTCGGCGGGGGTGTTGCCGAGGCGGACGACGGCGCGGCATTGGGTGGCGTGGGCTTGCTGGCCGTGCCAGACCGATTGACGAATCAAGCGGGTGGCGAGGCCGTGGCCACGGGCTTCTGGGGCGACGGCCAACAGGTCGATTTCCCAGACCGA
>JALONY010000040.1 GCA_025454715.1 Anaerolineae bacterium | reverse complement strand
ATGACGACGTTGTTCGGGGCGGGCATCCCGTCCGACAAGGCCAAAATCATGGTCATCAGGGTGCGGGTGCTCTTGCGCAGGTAGTCGAACTCGACGTACTCGATGGTGTCGCGGCCTTCTCGGTTGGGGGTGTCCTCGAGCGCCTCGATGATGCGGATGGCTGGGATTCCGGCCTCGTGGAACGAGAAATGGTCACCGAAGCGCCCTTCACGGTCGATTTCCTCGACGAAAATCAGCTTGAGGTCGGTCGAGTAATTGTCGATGATGAAGTCGATCATGCGCGCCTTCTGGCGCGAGCCGGAATCGGCGGGCGGGGCGCTGAAGATACGCAGTTCGCGGTCGTTGATGTTGCCACGGGCGTCGTTGGTGCTGCCCACGGTGTCGATGTTGATCATCAACTTCACGTCGATGTTGTAGCCGCGGATGTAATCGCGCACGAAGGCGCGACTGCCCTGCCTGTCCACCTCCTCGGCGGCGAACAAGACGAAAATCAGGGTAGCCCGTGGCCTGATTTGGCTGAAGATGCGCGCCATCTCGAGGATGGCGGCCACGCCCGAGCCGTTGTCCGCCGCGCCCGGGGCAAAGGCGAGGTTGTCGCGCAGGTCGTCGGTGCGGCTGTCGTAGTGCGCGCCGATGACGATGGCTTGGGTGTTGGGCAGGTTGCCGTTGATGACCCCGACGATGTTTTGCTGGCCGGACTGCACGCCGTTATAGGTGGCGGTAAAGCCGTGGGTGAAGGCTTGGAAGTTGCCTTGCGAGTCGGCTTGGATTTGCTGGAACTCGCCGTATAGCCAGCGTGCCGCCGCACCGACGCCCTCGGTCTCGGAGGTCTGGGACGAGTTGACGTGGCGGGTGAAGAAGCCTTGCAGGCGGGCGATGGTGTTGTATTGGCGGTCACTGCTGACTTGGTTGAGCAGGCCGTACAATTGCGCGCCGACCGGCTGGGCGTTGACCCCGCTGGGGGTGGGCGTCGGCTCTTGCCCGGGGATGGGGGTGCTGTAGCCCAGCGTCGGGATGGGCGCGTCGGTCATCTGGGGCATGAGGGTGGGCGGGGCGTCGTCGGTGGTCAGGTTGCAGCCCGACAGCAGCACGACCAACACCGCGCAACAGAGGAGGAGTTTTTGCATGGCCAATGGGATACCGAGGGGTTCACGCTTCCGTTGGCCTGCATTGTAACACAGGGGGGCGTGCCGGTCAGTCGTCAGTCGGGCAGGGGGTGGGAAAGCGCGGGGAGCGGCAGGGCGCGACATGTTGCGCCTAACCCTACCGCCCCGCCCCTCAGCCAAAACCGGCGAGGGGCGGGGTGGGTGAGGCGTTTGGGCGCTAGTACGACGGCAAGCTCGGGTCGATGTCCTTTGCCCATGCGAGGATGCCGCCCTCGAGGTTTGGCGCGCCCGGCCAGTACCGCGTCCTTGGCGGCGAGGATGTCGCCCTTGGGGATGCGGAGCGACCCGTCCAGCGCGGCAATCGCCCATTCGTGCGGGTCGCGCACGTCCAAGACCAGCGTCTCGGGCTCCTTGTCGAGGCGCGCCTTGAGCTGGCGCACGTTCATCACGCGCATCCCATCGACCGTGGTGGTCGGGGTGTTGAACCCACTGCGGTCGTGGGCGGGCATCCCGCAGAACTGCTCATAGTCGATCAGCTCGATTTGCTCGTGGGGCACGCCGCACACCGGGCAATTGGGGTTCTTGCGAACCTTGAGCGTGGTAAAGCTCATCTCCAGCGCGTCGTACAGCAACATCTTGCCGACCAACGGCTCACCGATGCCCAAAATCAGCTTGATGGCCTCGGTGGCTTGCATGGTGCCGACCGTGCCGGGCAGGATGCCCAACACGCCGCCCTCGGCGCAGCTCGGGACGAGGCCGGGCGGGGGCGGCTCGGGGAACATGCAGCGGTAGCACGGCCCATCGGCGTGGCCGAACACGGCCACCTGCCCCTCGAAACGGAAGATGGAGCCGTACACGTTGAGCTTGCCCAGCTTGACCGCCGCGTCGTTGACCAAGTAGCGGGTCGGGAAGTTGTCGGTGCCATCGACCACGATGTCGTAGGGCTCGAGGATGCGTAGCGCGTTGTCGCTGGTGAACGGCTCGTTGTACTTGTGGATGACGAGGTCGGGGTTGAGGTCGCGTAGGCGCTTCTCGGCGCTGTCCAGCTTGCTCATGCCGACGGTCGAGATGCCGTGGATGACTTGGCGGTGCAGGTTGCTCTCATCGACCACGTCGTAATCGACGATGCCGAGGGTGCCGACACCCGCGGCGGCCAAGTAGAGGGCGGTCGGGCTGCCGAGGCCTCCGGTGCCAATCAGCAAGACTTTGGCGGCCTTCAGGCGGCGTTGCCCTTCGATACCGACCTCGGGCATGATGACGTGGCGGCTGTAACGGCGAATCTCTTCATGCGTAAGCGTGGCTTGCGCTTGTACCAGCGGGGGCATAGGGTTCCTTTCGGTCGTGCGGGGCGCGTGTCGTCAGGCGTTGGATTGTACAAGCCTGCGCCGGTTGCGGACAAAGGGCGCTGTGGTCACGGGTTGGTAACACAGGCGGCGGGGCCTTCGGGCGGATAGACCCACGTTTCTCTGAACGCGCCAGAGGCCGACATCGCACGAAATTCGTTGTAAGTGGTCAACAGGGCGGGGCAATCGCCGTTCAGCTCGGCGGCCTGCCCTTGCAGATACCAACAGTCGAAGGTGCGCTCGACGGGGGCGACCCCCTGCAAGACCTCCAGCGTCGAACAGCGGTTGAGCGCGGTTTGCGCCTCGCGAAAGTCGCCGCCCAAGAAGTACTCGCGCCCCAGCGCGTGCCAGCCTTTCGACCAGTCGGGCGCCAGCTCGGGCACCCGCTGGCAATAGCGCAAGGCGTCCTCGCGCTGGCGCAAGGTCGAGTTCAGTTCGCACAGGCGCAGGTGTGCCTTGACGTTGCCCGAATCCAACGCCAGCACGCGCAAATAGGCGGTATTGGCCGCCCCGCTGTCGCCGATTTGCAGCGCATACAGGGCGCGCTCGAAATGGAGCGGGATGAGGGCGCGGTTGAGTGCGATGGCTTGGTCGATGCTGCTGGCGGCATCGCGGTAGCGCCCACTGTCGGATTGGACGACCGCCTGCGCCCGCAGCGCATCGACGGCTTGGTCTCCGGCGCGCACGGCTTGGCGCACCTCCGAGAGGCCACGCTCGAACGCCCCGACCCCGGCATAAGCCAAGCCCAGCGTCAGGCGGGCGAAGGTGTGGCGGGCATCGCGGCGCAAGGCGCGCTCGGCGAGGCGATAGGCTTCCAACGATTGGCCATCGGCGTGCAAGGCGAAGGCGCGGGCGGCCAAGGCGTCGGGGTCGTCGGGGTGGGCTTGTAGGGCGGCATTGGTCAATTCGAGCGCACGGCGGCGGTCGGTCGCGCCGTCATAATCGACATAACTGCGGTAGACCAGCGCTCTGGCCATATGCAGGGCGGCGCGGGGGTGTTGGGGCTGGGCGGCGAAGGCACGCTCGGCGGCGGCCACCGCCCCGTCGAGGTCGCCGTTGTCGAAGGCGCGCTCGGCGGCCTCGATTTCGGCCTCGGCAGGGTTGGACGGTGCAGGCTCCATCAGGTGGTTGACCCACCCCATGCCCCAGACCAGTACGCCCGCGATGATGCCGTTCAGGATGGCGAACGGCACGCGCCAGCGACGCGCCCGACTGCGCCGGTATCGGGAGCCACGGGTGATGAGCATAGGGGCTGACGCCTTCGGGTTCGGACGTGCGCGGACACGCCGGTGATGGTAACGAATCGTTCGGCAAATTGCACGGGGAAAATGTGGGAAAATGTGGCTATCTGCGGGATTCTTAACATCCCAAGACGGCGCGCATCCGGTGTTCCAATTCGCTGAGCATGATGGCGGTGGCACCCCAGACCTCTTGCCCGCACAGCCGATAGGCGGGGACGGCGCGGGTCTGGCCATTGGGCAAGGTGAGCTGGGCGGTGCATTTGCAGTCGTCGGCCAGCAGGGCGGCCAACGGCGCGAGATAGACCTCGGCCACCTCGTGCGGGTTGGGCGCGAGGGCGGGCAACGCAGGCAAGAACCCGACCCACGGGTACACGTCGTAATGGCTGGGCGGGATGTAGAGCGGGGTCAGCGCGCCGAGCTGTTGGATGCCGTCGGTGTCGATGCCGAGTTCTTCGCGGGTCTCGCGCAGGGCGGTATGCCAAAAATCGGGGTCATCGGGGTCACGCCGCCCGCCCGGGAAGCTCATTTGGCCGCTATGGCCGTTGAGCCGCTCGGTGCGGCGGGTGAGGGCGACCTGTAAGCCGTCGGCGAGGTCGGGCGCAATCAGCGCCAGCACACCGGCTTGGCGCGGTGGAGGGTCGGCGCGGCGCGCCTCGCGCCCCAGCGGTGCCATGGCGCGCATGGCGGGCGCGGGGTCGAAACTGGGGAGGGTGAGGGCGCGCAGGAGCAAATCGGGGGTGATGGTCATGAGCGCGGCAGGGGGTGGCGGCGGGCGATGCGGGGCGGGTGTCCTCACCCCTCACTCCCCTCCCCACGGCGTGTGAAGAGGGGGTGCGGCGTGCGACCAATCCGGGGCGGGGACGACCGCGCTTAGTTCTGCGACGGGTCGGCGGCTTCGGCGGCCTCGCCTTGCGCGGGCAACTCCAGCGAGATGAGCTGGGTCATCAGGTCGCGCAAGACCGGCTCGGGCAGGGCGCCGGGCTGGTTGAAGACGATGGTGCGTTGCTTGATCATCATCAGGTTGGGGATGCTCATGACCTGAAAGCCCTGCGCCAGCGCGGGGTTCTCGTCCACGTTGACCTTGGCGATGATGACCTTACCGGCGAACTCGGCGGCCAGCTTGTCGAGCACGGGCGCGACGCTGCGGCACGGGCCGCACCACTCCGCCCAGAAATCGACCAAGACGGGCAACTCGGCGTTAACCACGTCCTGCTCGAACGAGGCATCGGTGACGGTGATGGGGGCAGTGTGGGTCATGGGGTTATCCTAACGTATGGAACCATTGATAGCGGCTAGACGCCGTTGGGTTGGGCGGCCTTACCTGCGCTGTCCAAAAGCGATTGGACGGCGTGGTGCGGGCTGCGCTGGCGGGACTGCACGTCGTCGATGGCCGCCTCGAGCGTACCGGCGGGCAAAGCGGCCAGCAAGCGCGCCATCAATGCGTGGCTCAGGCGGTCAAGCAATTCACCCTCGATGCGCCCGCGCTGGCGCTGGCGGAGCTTGTCGCCGTCGGCGTGGGTGAGGTGGGCGCGGTGCCGGTCGATGGCGTCCAGCAGGTCGCCGATGCCGTCGTTTTCGGGCGTGGCCTCGCGGGTGGCGACCGTGCGAACCAGCGGCGGTACCCACAGTTCGGCCTCGTGGTCGTCCTGAGTGGGTGCCTCGGCACTCATGCGCTGGCCGTGGTGGTTGACCATGCGGTTGCGCTGGGTGGGGTGGCCGAGCTCCAACATGGCGCGCAGGGCGCGGACGGTGTTCTCGGCACCGGCGCGGTCGGCTTTGTTGACCGCCAGCACGTCGGCGATTTCGAGGATACCGGCCTTGATGGCTTGCACGTCGTCGCCGAGGCCGGGCGCCTCGACCACCACGGTGGTCTGGGCGGCGCGGGCAATATCGACCTCGCTTTGGCCTGCCCCGACCGTCTCGACCAACACGCGATCGAAGCCTGCCGCGTCCAGCACGCGGATCAACCCGCCGAGGCTGCCACGGGTGGCCATGCTGCGGATGAACACGCCCGAGTCACCGCTCAGGTCGCGCATTCGTATGCGGTCGCCCAAGATGGCACCGCCCGTAAACGGGCTGGTCGGGTCTACCGCGAGGATGGCGACGGTCTCGCCCTGTTGGCGCAAGCGCAAGGCCAGCGCCGTCACCAACGAGGATTTGCCGGTGCCGGGCGCGCCGGTGATGCCGACCACCCACGCCCGCCCACCGTGCGGGTAGAGGGTGGAGAGCAACGCGGCGGAGTCGGGGTGTTCGTTTTCGACCCACGTCAGGGCGCGGGCAAGGGCGCGGCGACTCCCCGACAGCACCGCCGCGGCGAGGGATGGGGCGGAATCGGTCACGCGGTCGGCTCCCCGCGCTCCGCGACGATGCGGCGGATGGTGGTCACGATGTCGGCGGTGGAGGTGCCGGGCCCGAAGATGGCCTCGACGCCCGCCTGCGCCATCTCGGCGTGGTCTTGCTCTGGGATGATGCCGCCCAAAATCAGCGGCACGTCGGCGAGGTCGTGGGCGTTCATCGTCTGGCGGATGACCGGCACGAGGGTTTGGTGCGCGCCGCTGAGGATGCTCAGGCCGACCACATCGACATCTTCTTGTAGGGCGGCCTCGGCGATCATCTCGGGGGTTTGGCGTAGGCCGGTGTAGATGACCTCGAAACCGGCGTCACGCAGGGCGCGGGCGATGACCTTTGCGCCGCGGTCGTGGCCGTCGAGGCCGGGCTTGGCGATTAAAATGCGGATGGCGCGGTCTGTCATGACAAAAAACCTCTTTTTGCACCGTTTGCGCGCATTTTAGCACAAAACCGGCGCGGTGCGTGTTTACAGGGTGCGGCTGTATGGGTGAGACTATGAGTTGAAAGAATCGATTAACTCGCGAATTTTATGTGCAGAAATATCAGATTTATCGGTCTTAGAATAGATGGTCAGGAGAATAACTTCATTGTCTAAGATGAGACAGTAAATGACACGAAAGCCACCGCTTTTTCCGCGTTTGGCTGCCCGATTTGGAAGCCGTATCTTATAGACAACACGATCAATCCCTTTTATCCGATCCCCTTGTAGTGTGTCGCCATTTTGTAAAGCATGAATCAGCTTTTCCACTTCGAGTAGAACGCCCTTATAGCGTGTTTCTAGCTTCTCTAAGTCACGCTCAAATTGGGCATGTGTTCTGACATTAACCTTTTTCATACCCGAACTTGGCTTTCAAGCGTGCCAACATCTCCTCGGCGGGATATGTCTGGCCGTTCTCAACCGCAACCAAGCCCGCCTGAAGCTTATCCAAGACGACAGCATCGGACGGGTTTTCGATGTCATTACGCAGGATGAGCCGCGCAGGTTTGGTTGGGCGTAAACGGTCTTGTGGGGTCGGTTTGGTCGGTAATTTCTTTGCGCTGGACATGGTTGACTGCTCCTCCTACACACATCATAGCACAAAACCGGCGCGGTGCGCCGACCCCCCACAATCAGCGGCGGCGCAGCACGCGCACCACATCGCGCAGGGCGTCGAGGCGCAGGGCATAGGCGGTCAAGCCATAGGCCAACGCGCACGCCGCGCCCGCCACGCCCAACGCCAGCAATTCGCCCAGCCCGCCCGCCCCGAACACGCGCTCGCTCAGCGGCACGACCAGCGCGGCCACCCCGACCATCACCCCACAGCCCAGCACCGACTTGGCGAACGTTCCGACCAAGCCCTGCCCGTTCAAGCCGCCCACCCGCCGCCACAGCAGCACTGCCGAGACCAGCGCGTGGGTGATGTGCTTGATGGCGTCGGCCATCATCAGCGCGTATAAGCCGAAGGCCGGCGTGAGCAACAAGGCCGCCACCGTGTAGACCAACAAGCTCCCCGCCCCGACCAAGGCCGGAGTCAGGGTATCTTGGCGGGCGTAAAAGCCGTAAATCAACAGCAAATCCCACGCCGCGAACGGCAAGCCGACGAGGTACAGGCGGAGCGCGGTGGCGGTGATGTCGGTGTCGGTGGGGGTGGTCAGGCCGTGCTCGAACAAGAGGCGGATGGCCGGAACCGCCAAGACCGCCAACCCGACCGCCGCCGGCAAAATTAGCGCGGTGGTCAGGCGTAGGCCATAGCCCAGCGTGTCGCGGAAGGCTTGGGCGGCCTGCCCGTCGCTGGGCTGGTCACGCATCAGGGCGGCGGTGCGGCTGAGGGTGGGCAAGACCGCCGCGCTGATGGCCGTGGCCACCAGCCCCTGCGGGAACTGCATCAGGGTGGTCGCCCACGTCAGGTAGACGTTGCCGTGGGCGATGCTGGCGTTGGCGGCCAGCGCATAGGTCAAGAAACGGGTGGTCACGAGGTCGAGGCCGAGCGCGCCGATGACCGGCACATATAACCGCCCGATGCGGCGCAAGGCGGGGCGCACCAGCGGGTCACGCCAGCGGAACGACGGCCAGACCGAGCCGCCGCGCAACCCGACCCACTGCAAGGCGAGCTGTGCCAGCGCCGCCAACACCCACGCCACCGCCACCGCGATAATCGCGCTTTGGCCGCCCAAGACTTGCCCGCTGCCCCACGTCAACACGACCAACGTGCCGTTGAAGGCGGCGGCGGCGAAGGCCGGATAGCGAAAGCTCCGCAAGGCGTACAACGCGCCGCTATAGAGGGCGAACAAAGCCAGCAGCACGATCGACGGGCTGGTCAGGCGCAACAGGTCGGTGGTCAGGGCGAGGGTTTCGGGGTCGGTGCCGCCGACGATGCCCGCCACCGGCGCGGCCAATGGCAACAGCAGCACGACGAACAAGCCGCCGACCACCAAAATCACCCCGGCGAGGGCGCGCAACACGCGATAGAGCGCCTCGCGGCCTTGCGTGGCCTCGATGTCGCTGAGGACGGGGACGATGGCGCTGTTGACGTGCCCGGCAATCAGCAAATCGAACACGGCGCGGCTGACCAGCACGGCGTTGTTGAACGCCTCGAGCGCCCGCGAGGGGCCGAACACACTGCTGAGCGCGACATCGCGCAGGAGCCCGAGCACGCGGCTGGCGATATTGCCCAGCCCGAGCAACAACGAGGCGCGGGCGACGCCCGATTGGGCGTTGGCAGGGGAAGGGGCGGCGTCGGTCATGAGGGGCGGCTTTCGGGAGGGCGGCAAACCAGACGGTTAACTATCGCACCGCGCCCGCCCCCGCGCCAGACCGAGCTGGCAAACAGGCCGTCAAGGGCGGCTTATCCGACATTGTGTAGGAATCCGGTGCGGGTTTTTGCGCCGCACCGCCCCATGACACGCCTGTTTTGGGCAAGTATGATGAACGATATACAACGACCTGCACGAATGTCCTCCACATACCCACGGTGACCCCAAACATGCGTCAGTTCCTCTCCAAACAAGTCCAGCAACTCCGCCCCTCGGGCATCCGCCGCTTTTTCGACATCGCGGCCACCATGCAGGACGTGATTACCCTCGGCATCGGCGAGCCGGACTTCGCCACCCCCGCGCACATCGCCCAGAAGGGCGCTGACGCCATCTTGCAAGGCCAGACTGCCTACACCAGCAACAGCGGCACCATCGAGCTGCGCCACGCCATCGCCAGCCAACTGCTCAACCGCTACGGCGTGAGCTATGACGCGGGCACCGAAATCTTGGTGACGGTCGGGGTGAGCGAGGCGTTGTGGCTGGCGCTCAAGGCCATCTGCGACCCGGGCGACGAGGTCTTGGTCATCGAGCCGTGTTTCGTGGCCAACCCTGCCGCTGTCGAGATGGCGGGCGGCGTGGCGGTGATGGTGCCCACCCGTGTCGAGAACGGCTTTCAAGTCACGGGAGCCGACCTCGAGGCGCGCATCACCCCGCGCACCAAGGCCATCTTGATGAGCTACCCCAACAACCCGACCGGCGCGGTCTTGACCCCCGAGCGGATGGCCGAGATTGCGGCGGTGGCCGAGCGCCACGACCTCGTGGTGATTTCCGACGAGATTTACGAGCGGCTGGTCTACGATGTCGAGCACGTCAACTTTGCCTCGTTGCGCGGGATGCGCGAGCGCACCATCCTGCTGAGCGGCATGAGCAAATCGTATGCGATGACCGGCTGGCGCATCGGCTATGCCGCCGCCCCCGCGCCGGTGATGGAAGCGATGCGTAAACTGCACCAATATTTGATCATGTCGGCGCCGACCATGGGGCAGGCCGCGGCGGTACAAGCCATCGTGCATGGCGAGCCGGACGTGGAGCACATGCGCCAAAGCTACGACGCCCGCCGCCGCCTAATCGTGGACGGGTTCAACCGCTTGGGCTTGACCTGTTTCGAGCCGAAAGGCGCGTTTTACGCCTTCCCGTCGATTGCCGCGACCGGCATGGACGACGAGACGTTTTGCGAGCAGTTGTTGATTGAGGAGCGCGTGGCGGTCATCCCCGGCAGCGCGTTCGGGGCGTCGGGGCGCGGCTTCATCCGCGCCAGCTACACGGCGGCTTATGAGGACATCGAGCGGGCATTGGAGCGCATCGAGCGCTTCTTGGTCAAGCGCGGGCTGGTCAAGCCGCTGGCGCTGGCGGGTGCCTAGCGCGTCAACACCATCTCTTGGCGGGTGAAGGTGGACAGGTAGCCCATCGACATCATCACCGGCCAATACGGGCTATCGGCAGGGACGTTCTCGATTTTGGTATCGGATTTGGGGTGTGCGTTGTGCGCGGCGAACAGCAGCGCACGCGCCACCCCTTCGTCGATGTAGGGGCCGAACACGAAATGCGAGAGCTGCAACAGCCCGGCATGATACACCAGCCAGCTGGCGCGCCCGTGCGGGTCGATGGCCGAGAGGCCGCGCAGGTTGCCGCGTTTGAGCACCGAGGGGGTTTCGTCCAGCCATGTCGGGGTGTCGGTGCGGGCGGCCAAGCACCGCTCAATCTGGATGGCGGACAGGTCTTGGAGCTGGATGCTGGGGTCGAAGAGGGGCGAGGTCTGGCCGGTGCGGGGCGGGCGGCGCACCACCAGCACATCGCGCACGTGGGTGAACCCGTTGACCTCGAACAAGCGGCGGGCGGGGTCGTTGCCGTGGATGACCTCGAGCTGGAGGGTGTGGCAACCACTCGACCCTGCCGCGCCCAGCATCGCGTCCATCAACGATTGACCGAGGCCGCGCCCGCGCTGGGACGGCAAGATGCCCAGCCGCGTAATCCATGCGCGTTGGCCGCGCACGCCCATCATCCCCAGCCCGACCGGTTGACCGTGCCCGTCCAACGCGACGAACGAGTGGTCTAGTGCGACATCGTACAACGTCACGTACTCGCGCATTTTGGCCGCGTTCATCGGCATCGGCACGATGTAATCGACTCGGGTGTTGTTGTAGAGCTCGGCCAGCACGTCATAGCTGAACTCGCTGGCCAACGCCAGCGGGCGAGACGGGTGCTCGACTGCGGCGTGCGGGGTCATGACAAATACTGCTCGACCTGCGCGGCGAAGCGGCGGGTGTCGATCGGTTTGTTGATCACCCCGTTGCAACCATAGGCTTGCGCGATTTCGGCGGCCATGGCCTCCGGCCACGCCGTGAACGCCACCACGCGCAGCTGCGAGAGGTCGGGGTGCTGGCGGATGAGCGCGGCGACGGTCTGCCCGTCGATGTCGGGCAGACCGAGGTCGAGCAAGACGATGTCGGGCGGGTTTTGCAAGATGTAGGCGTAGCCGTTTTCGCCGTCCTCCAGCGTCTCGACCTCATGACCGGCGCGCAGGAGCAACCGCTCGGCCAAGCGTGCGTTGAGGGGGTTGTCTTCGATCAGGACGATGCGAGCCATGGAACCCAAACCTCTGGAGTGGATGAGCGGACGGGTGGGCGTAGCCTAGGGTGGTGCTGCGCGGTCAGGCCGTTACGCCGTCTGCGCCACCAATAAAAAACGGCGGATGGTGTTGAGCAGTTCGTTGCGCGTGATGGGCTTGGCCAAATAGCCGTCGCACCCGCCGCTGGTGATGCGCTCACGGTCTCCGTGCATGGCGTTGGCCGTCAGCGCAATGATCGGGGTGCGGGCGAATTGCGGGTATTTACGCAGGCGCGCCGTGACCTCGAGGCCGTCGATGTCGGGCAGGTTGATGTCCATGAGGATGATGGAGGGGTTGTGCGCCAGCGCGGCCTCGATGCCGCTCATGCCGTCTTGCGCTTCCACCATTTCGAACCCATCGGTTTGGAGCATCTTGCGGACAAGGCGCATGTTGTGGGGGTTGTCTTCGATATAGAGGACGGTCGTCATGGGGTGCGTCTCCAAGGGGGTCTTTGGTTGTCGATAGGGATGATGGCTGATAGGGGTGTTTCGAGGGTGAATACTTCAATCCGGTTTTAACTTACGCTTTACCGTTTCGGCAAATTGTCCGACCTCGAACCCTGCTTTTTCTAATATAACATCAGTATACCTCAGAAGCGTTGTCCTTTCGTTAAGATTTAAGCCTTTGGCCGACAAAACGATGACGGGTGTATCGCGCAGGGTACGGTCGTTGTGCAGGGTGTCGAGGATGGTGAAGCCGTCGAGCTCAGGCAGGGTCAGGTCGAGGACGATTAGGTCGGGGTGGTGCGCGTAAATCGCCTTCAACCCCTCGCGCCCGTCGCTGGCCTCGATCAGTTGATACTCGGGGTGGCGGCTGAGGGCGCGCCGTGCGAGGCGCAGGTCGGCGGGGTTATCGTCGATGATGAGGATGGTGTGCTGAGCGGCGGCCTCTTCGGGTTGGGCGGTGCGGACGGCCTCGCGGCGTGGGCTGGCCACGGGTTGATGGCCAAGCGTTAAGACAATATGGTCAACCAATTGTCGTGTGTCGAAATCGCCCTTCGTCCAGACCGACTCGGTGTGGCGGCGCAAGAAGGTGCGCTCATCGGGGGTGATGCTCTTGGCCGAGACCACCACGACGGGGATATGGCTGGTTTTGGGGTCGGATTTGAGGGCGCGCACGAAATCGAGGCCGTCCATTTCCGGCATGGTCAGGTCGGCCACGATCAAATCGGGCTGGCGGTCGCGGACGACGGTCAGGCCGTCGGCGCCATCGGTGGCCTCGTACACCCGATATTGTTTGTAGCTTTGCAGCAGGCGGCGGATGAGCTTGCGGTCGTTGGGGTTGTCATCGACCACCACCACGGTCGTGACTTGTTCGGCCAGCGCGTCGAGGTCGGTCGAGAGCTGCGCGCCGCTGGGTTGGGCGTTGAGCGACAAGATGTAGCGGTCGTATTGGTCGCCGAGGATGTGGCCTTCGGCGGTCAGGGTGTGGCCGCTGGCGTTGACCACCACCACCTCGCCCGCTTGGATAGTGCCGTCTTGCAAGAGCTGTTCGAGCCCGGCAAAAGCGACCGCCGCGGCGGGCTCGACCGAGAGGCCTGCCTGACTGGCCACTTGGCGCATGGCGCGGAAGGCGTCGCCGTCCTCGACGGCACGGAACGCCCCACCGTGCGCCAGCGCATGGGCGCGCAACAAGCCATAGGCCGCGCCCGGGTCGCCGGTCGCCAACACGTGAATCAGGGTCTTGGGGCTGACGGGCGTGGCTTTTTCGGCCTGCGCCGCATAGGCGCTGACCATCGGGGCGCAACCCGCCGCTTGGATGATGCCGAGCTTGGGCACGCGGTCAATCAAGCCCATCTCGTACAATTCGCCGAAGCCCTTCATCACCCCCAAGGGGCCGATGCCCCCGCTGACGGCTTGGATGTACCAATCGGGCGCGACGAATTGACCACTGGGTCTGCCGTGGTCATGCACCAAGCCCAAGCCCTCGGCAATTTCGAAGGCCAGCGTCTTCATGCTCTCTTTGCTGGGGATGGCCTTGGCGCCGGTGTCGATGTAGATGCCGCGGCGCTGGGCGAACTGGGCGGCCATGTGTTTGGCCTCGTCATAGGTGCCGTTGACGCGCACGACCTCCGCGCCGTATAGCGCGACCTCGCGCATTTTTTCGAGTGGGGCGGCGTTGGTCATGAACAGCCAGAGGCGGATTCCGGCACGGGCGCAAAAGGCGGCATAGGCCACCGCTGCATTGCCGGTGGAGGCCAACACGCACTCGCCGATGCCGACACTGCGCATCCACGTCACGCTGACGGCGGCTTGGCGGTCTTTGAACGAGTTGGTTGGGTTCTTGCGCTCGTCTTTGACGTAAATGGGCTGGTGGCCATACAGGCGTTCGGTGCTGTAAAGGCGGGGCAGGGCGGTGCCGCCCTCGCCCATGGTGATTTCGGGGTTGGGGCCATCGACCGGCAGGAGCTCACGGTAGCGCCAGAGGGTGGCCTCGCGGTGGCGTAGCGCGCCCGCCTCCCATAGGGCACGCACGGCGGGCAAGTCGTAGCGGGCATCCAACCACGCGGAACCGCACGCGGCACAGGTGCGTTGCTCGGCTTTGGGGGGCATCTGGTGGCCACATTCGAGGCAGACGATGTGTGTGAAATGTGCGGTCATGGCGGCGCTCCTATCAGGTGAATCGACATAGGGATTAGGCCAGCGGCAGCACGAAGCTGAAGCGTGAGCCTTGACCGAGGGATGATTCGACCGCGATGAGACCCCCGTGGAGCTGCACGAGCTGGCGGGTGATGGTCAGGCCGAGGCCGGTGCCGCCTGCGCGGCGGGTCGAGGAGCCATCGACCTGCGAGAAGCGCTCGAAAATCAGGTCGAGGTGGTCTGGCGCGATGCCCACGCCGGTATCGCTGACCGAGACGTGCAGCCCGTCCTCGACCGGCTCTAGCGCGACGGTGACGCGCCCCGCCTCGGTGAACTTGACCGCGTTACTGACGAGGTTGAGCAAGATTTGGCGCAAGCGGAACGGGTCGGCGCGCACCGCGGGCACCTTGGCGGGCGCGTCGAGGATGACATCGATCGGGCGCTCCTTCTTGAGCACCATGCCCATCTTGACCACCTCGATGGCCACATCGCGGGCGTCGAGGGTTTGCAGGTCGAGCTGCATCTGCCCCGCCTCCAGCTTGGCATGGTCGAGGATTTCGTTAATCAGCCCCAGCAGGTGCTGGCCGCTTTCGTGGATGGCCGTCACGTCTTCTTGGGCGTCACCGGTCAGGTCACCGTCCAGCCCGTCCAGCAAGATTTCGCTATAGCCGATGATCGAGTTGAGCGGGGT
>JALONY010000414.1 GCA_025454715.1 Anaerolineae bacterium | reverse complement strand
TGACAATAAGCGCCGTACTCAGCCAGAAAGGAAGAAAGCATGATGACCAGCAGCAGCATCGTCCTACTTATGGTGGCTATTTCCGCGCTATTTGGCTCAATCACGCCCAGTCATCTTCAGCCCATCACTCCAGACAACGTCGATATGATTGAACTCATCGACCAATTTCAGGTCGAGGGAGGTCAGATACTTGGGTTTGCATGGGATGGACATCCCGATCGGCTCATCGTAGCGTCCAGCACACTTTGGGTCTATCCCTTCGACGCACAAATCCCGACTCAGCAGGTCGATCAGATAGATATTTTGGCTTTTACAAGTAACGTGGAGCTTGGTCTAATGGCCTACAGCGACAGCCAAACGACCATTTATGTGCTTGACTCGCTACTCAATGACGCCCTGCAACTGACACAATCCGCCGTCACCGCACTGGCCTTTAGCCCCGATGGGCGTTGGCTCGCTTCAGGTGGGGCAGACGGTCTTGTGCAGCTTTGGGACATCAAAGCAGGCCGTATCATATTTTCGTTTCTAGACGAAAACGACCCCGATAACGGCGTGCATGACTTGGATTTTAACGCCGATGGAACGGTGCTGATTTCAAGTCATCAACGCACTGATTATGTGTGGGATTTATCGGTAATATCCGCGCTCTCTCCCACGCCTATCGTCGGTCAAGACATCGGTGGTGCTGCCTTTGACACAACCAGCCAATCGGCTGTTTTTAGCGTCAAAAACAGCACATCACCCCATCGTATTTTCGAGATACAGGTCATCCCGGGGGAGACGTTCGTAGACCCGTTCTCAGCGCCTGACCCGCTTGTGTCGAGCGTGCAGGTGACGTTAAGCAATCGTGAACACAGCCTGACTGATTTGGTATTTAGCCCCGACGGGGAACTTCTGCTCATCGCCACAACGGACGGCATCCTGAGCATCTGGGAGGCGAAAACAGGCAAACGCCTGATGACATTACCCGCCCAAGAAACCGCTATCGAGGCGGTCGCCATCAACCCAAATGCGACGGTCATCGTCACAGGAGACCAACGGGGGCAGGTTCAAGTTTGGGGCATTCCACAACCCTAAGTCCTGCGGGCGCATCATCGGCTGAGGCAACCCGCCCTCGCCGCCTTAGACCGTCAGCAGCACGATGGCCGCCAAGGCCAGCCCAACCCCACCCATTGCAACGGGCGCAGGCGCTCCTTCAAAATCAGCCACGCCAGCGCCACGGTCGAGGCGGGGTACAACGACCCCAACACCGACGCGACATCCAAGCGCCCCAATTGCGCGGCGAACGCAAACAGCGTGTTGGCGGTGGTGTCCAAAATTCCCGCTACGCCCATCACCCGCAGTTCCGGCCACGTCGGGCGCGCCAATGCGCCGGTGCGCCACGCCGTGAGCCCAATCAGCGCAATCGAGGCCAACCGCCCAATCAAAACCGGCCACAGCACCCCCGCGCCGGTCGCCCCATCCAGAAACACCAGATAGAGGCCAAAGCACAAACCCGCGACGATAGGCTGTGCGAGGCTACGCACGGTAATGCCTTGCACCCCGCCCCCACCGCTGACCAGCCAAACCGCCCCGAACGCCAGCACCACCCCGAGGATGGTCGTCGCTTCTGGCAAGCCCTCGCGCAGTATCCCATACGTGACCGGCACGACCGCCGAGGTCAGGCCGGAGACCGGCGCGACCACCCCGAGATTACCGCCCGACATGGCGCGATATAGCAACAGCAAGCCCAGCCCACCGAATGCACCGGCCAGAGCCGAGGTCAGCAGGTCGGAAGCGGGCAAAAACGGCTCGCGCAAGGCCAACGTCACCACCAACAGGCAGGCGGTGCCAATCACTTGCGAGACGGCGACGACCAAGGCCGCGGCACGGCGGCGCGAGGCCAGCCCGCCGACGAAATCACCGGCACCCCAACACCCTGCCGAGAGCAAACCCAGCAGGACGACCAACGACTCGGCGCTCAAGCGTCGGCCTCGTCGTCCTCGCCCTCACCCTCGTCGGCGCACACCTCGGCGAGGCGGGCGCGCAACAGGTTCAGCAACGGCACGACCGGCACACGCAACTGTAGGCCGCGTTGCCCAGCGCTGAGCACGATGTGCTCCAGCTCGGTGGCGGCTTTGTCGAGGAACAACGTCCAATTTTTATCGCGCAACATCAGCCCGCTGATGCCGCCGACCTTGAGGCCGGTCAGTTCCTCGGCCTCTTTGTGCTTGACCATCCGCACTTTCTTGACGTTGGCCGAGCGCGCCAGCTTCTTCAGGTCGAGCTGTTGGTCGGACGGCAACATGACCAAAAACGGCTTGGGCGCGCCCTCCGCTTGGGTCACCAGCGTCTTGTAGACCATCCAATACGGCAAGCCGATGGCCTCGGCCACCTCGGACGCATCGCGCAGGGTGTCGGGGTAGGTCAGCACTTCATACGGGACTTTGGCCTGCTCCAAAATCCGCATCGAGTTCAGCTTGGGGATGGACACGCGCTAGACCAAATCGTCGGCGTCCCCAGACTCGCGACGCCCCATGAATAACCCAACGACCAAGATGGCGGCCAAGCCGACGAGGAGCATCATCAACCCCAAGCCTTGCGGGGCGACTTGTTGGGCGGCCTCGGCCTCTTCTTGGGCGAAGGCGGCGGTTGTCAGGGTCAATAGCGCCACCAAGGCGGCCAGCGCGTGAAGCGTCGATTTCATCGGGGTTGCTCCGTGGGTGCAAGCGTATTTCAAGGTATCATTGGGCGTATTGTACCACACCACCCCCGCAGGAGTCCGCCTGAGATGAGCGATTTTCCCGCCCCTATCGTCAGCACCGCGTGGCTGCACGACCACCTCGACCAACCCGACCTCGTGATTTTGGACGTGCGCGGCACCGTGCTGCCCGCCACCCAGCCGCCGCCATGGTACATCAGCCACCCCGAGCAGTACGCGGCCAGCCATATCCCGGGTGCCCGTTTCGTCAATTGGATTACCGATATTACCGTTGACGGCCCCACGCAGATGCAAATCGCCCCGCCCGACAAATACGCCGCGTTCATGGGCGGTCTCGGCATCGGAGACCAAACACGAGTGGTGGCCTACGATGCCTCGGGCGGCATGTTCGCGGCGCGGGTGTGGTGGACGTTGAGCTATTACGGTCATGCACACGTCGCGGTCTTGGATGGGGGTTGGCCAGCGTGGACAGCCGAAGGCCAAGCTGGGCACGGACAGCGTTTTGTTGGACGTACGCACGCCCGAAGAATATCGCGGCGAGGCCAGCCGTGCCAAGCGGAGCGGGCACATCCCGGGCGCGGTCAACCTGCCCGCCAAACGCCTGAACGCAGGCGCGCACGGCAGCCTTTCGCAAGGCGACCACCTGCGCGCCGACTTTGCGGCGGCGGGCGCAGGCGACCCGGGAGACGTGGTGCTGTATTGCAATGGCGGCGTCTCGGCCAGCTTGGGCTTGCTGGCCTACCGTGCGGCTGGCTTCAGCGGCGGCGCGGTCTATGACGGGAGCTGGAAGGACTGGGGCAACGACGACACCACACCGGTCGAGCGCTAGGCGAACATCTCGCCTGATGTGAGATGAACCGAAGTCGCTGGATGGGGTGTCCTAAATTCTGAGGCATTCGCCGCTGGGCGCTAAAGCACCCAGCTAAAGAA